>NZ_JBYOJU010000010.1:0-193205 GCF_057798855.1 Cupriavidus sp. 96C5-1
TGGGCGCGGTGGCTCCAGATTTTTGGTGTTCGCCTCAAGCCGGGGCCACCGCGCCCACGACGAAACCAGCAAGGATCGGGAGACAGTGGCCATTCGCGCCGGTAACGGCAGATGCGTCAACCACCACGGGCTATTGCCATCAGGGGCGCTATACTGAGACCGGCGCCATCCGCATTGGCAATGCCGTTCGCGCCGGTAGCGTCAGCAGTTCATTAGAACTGACGCGCCCACCACGAATCCGCAAAGCAACCAATCCCGATAAGCCAGCCTCCTGCAAGGATCGCTTTCTTTTGGTTACTTTTCTTTACGAGTAAAGAAAAGTGACACCTCCATGTGCCCAAGAGCCTGACGCCACTCCGCCTTTAGGCCCTGCAGACTTGTCTCAACCCACCCAAGCCCATGAGCCCGACGCCACTTCGCCTTTAGGCCCTGCAACCCTAAATCAGGCCCCTAAAAAATTAAAAATAAACAGAAATATTTTAAGAAAATTTGGCTTTCGCTCAGAGCATGGGGCTCATCGATCTGAAGCTTCCAGGCGTATTGTGAGACAGATAAGGAGCCGAGGGAGGATTGGAGAGAGGGGTGGATTGACAGAGCGCCACTTGAAGCCAACGGCATATCCCCCCTCCCGCCCAACATGAACCAAACTAATCGCACGATGAAATAATGCCAATTTCCTTCATCAAGGCGAACACCTATGATGGCCCACAATCTTTACGGAACGGTCCATCATGGCAACAACACACAATCTCGGCTTTCCCCGCATCGGCGCAAAGCGCGAACTGAAATTTGCGCTGGAGTCCTACTGGAAGGGACAATCCTCGCGTGACGAACTGAAGGCGCTGGGCGCCCAGCTTCGCCAGCGGCACTGGGACAACCAGGCCGCCCTCGACCTGGTACCGGTCGGCGACTTCGCCTTTTACGACCAGGTGCTCGACATGAGCTTCACTCTCGGCAACCTGCCCGAGCGGGTGCGCGGCTTCCATGGCGATGCGCTGGACAACTACTTCCGCGTGGCGCGCGGCCGTTCGGCCGAGGGCACCGAGAACCAGAGCGCTTGCTGCGGCGGTGTCGCCGCTGGCGAGATGACCAAGTGGTTCGACACCAACTACCACTACATCGTCCCCGAATTCAGCGCGGCCACCGAGTTCTCGCTCGATAGCTCTCGCCTGCTCGATCAGCTTGCGCAGGCGCGCTCCCTCGGCGTGAAGGCCAAGCCGGTCATCATCGGCCCGGTCACCTACCTGTGGCTGGGCAAGGCCAAGGACGACTCGGACAAACTGGCGCTGCTGCCGCGCCTGCTGCCGGTTTATGCAAAGCTGCTGGACGAACTGGCCGCACAAGGCGTCGAGTGGGTGCAGATCGACGAACCCGCGCTGGTCACCGAACTCGACGCGGCATGGCAGCAAGCCTTCGTCGCGGCTTACCAGGCGCTGAAACAGGACAAGGTCAAGCTGCTGCTGGCCACCTACTTCGGGCAACTGCTGGAAAACCTCCCGCTGGCGCTTGCGCTGCCGGTGCAAGGCCTGCATCTCGATGCGATCAATGCACGCGCCGAAGCCGAGCAGGCAGTAGCAAAGCTGCCCGCCGGCAAGATCCTGTCGCTGGGCGTGATCAATGGCCGCAACATCTGGAAGTCGGACCTGTCCGCGGTGCTCGACTGGCTGGAACCGGTGCACAGGCAACTGGGCAACCGCCTGTGGGTGGCACCGTCCTGCTCGCTGCTGCACGTCCCGGTCGATCTCGACAGCGAACAGAAACTCGATGCCGATATCCGCTCCTGGCTTGCCTTCGCCCTGCAGAAGCTGGACGAATTGCAGCTCGTCGCCAAGGCGCTCAACCAGGGCCGCGATGCCGTGGCAGGCGCGCTGGCCGACAACCAGGCTGCCATCGCCAGCCGCCGCGCTTCGCCGCGCGTGCACAATCCGGCGGTCAAGGCGGCCATCGCCAGGCTCGATGCCGCGCTCGGCCGGCGCGCCAGCCCCTATACGCAGCGCGCACCCAAGCAGGCCGCCCTGCTGCGGCTGCCGGCCTATCCGACCACCACCATCGGCTCATTCCCGCAGACCGGCGACATCCGCCAGGCACGCAGCAAGTTCCGCAGCGGCGAGCTCGACGAAGCCGGCTACAAGGCCGCGATGCAGGCCGAGATCGCCCGCAGCGTGCGCGAGCAGGAGGCCCTGGGCCTGGACGTACTGGTGCACGGCGAAGCCGAGCGCAACGACATGGTCGAATACTTCGGCGAGCAGCTCGACGGCTACGCCTTCAGCCAGTTCGGCTGGGTGCAGTCCTACGGCTCGCGTTGCGTGAAACCGCCCATCCTGTTCGGCGACATCAGCCGCCCGCAGGCCATGACGGTGGCGTGGATCAAGTACGCGCAGTCGCTGACCGCCAAGCCGATGAAGGGCATGCTGACCGGCCCCGTGACGATCCTGAACTGGTCGTTCGTGCGCGACGACCAGCCGCGCTCGGTGTCTTGCCACCAGCTAGCCCTGGCTATCCGAGAGGAAGTGCTGGACCTGGAAAAGGCCGGCGTGCGCGTGATCCAGATCGACGAGGCCGCGCTGCGCGAAGGGCTGCCGCTGCGCAAGTCGCAGTGGAACGAGTACCTGGGCTGGGCCGTGGAGTCCTTCCGCATCACCGCCAACGGCGTGCAGGACGAGACCCAGATCCATACCCATATGTGCTACTCGGAGTTCAACGACATCATCGCGTCGATCGCCGATATGGATGCGGACGTCATCACGATCGAAACGTCGCGCTCCGACATGGAGCTGCTCGATGCGTTCGACGACTTCAAGTATCCGAACGAGATCGGTCCGGGCGTGTACGACATCCACTCGCCGAATATCCCGACGCAGGAGCACATCGTGCAATTGATGAAGAAGGCGTCGGAGCGCATCCCGGCCGAACGGCTGTGGGTGAATCCGGACTGCGGCCTGAAGACGCGCGCCTGGGAAGAGGTGATCCCGGCGCTGACCAATATGGTGGCGGCGGCACAGGCGCTGCGCGCCATGCGCTAGGCCTGGCCACTGCCGCCGCGCGCAGAGCTTCCTGGTGGTGGATGCGCGCATCCACTGCCAGTTCGACGAGCACCGGGGCGCCTCGCTGGGCGTGGACAACCTGAACAACCGCAAGTATTTCCTGTACCACCCCTTCCCCGAGCGGACTTTCTACCTGGGGCTGAAGTACACCATCTGATCCGGGCGGCCGTACATCCGCCTGGCGGCCGCCCTCCGCTCAGAACTGCACGGTAGCGTTGGCCAGGAAGGTGCGCGACGCCCCCGGGAGAACGAAGCCACCATAGCTGGTGGTCCAGTAGCGCTTGTCGAACACGTTGTTGACCGCGGCACGCAGGGTGACGGTCTTGCCGGCGACGCGCGTCAGGTATCTGGCGCTCAGGTCGGCCGTGGTGTACGAAGGTACGGACTGGTTGTTCACCGCATCCACGGCCATGTCGCCGGTGATTTTCGCGCCGGCGGCCAGCGTCAGGCCGGGCAGGAGCGGGGTGTCATACTCGATGCGGCCGCCGACGGTATAGCGCGGGGTGGCAAAGATACGCTTGCCGTTCACGGTCGGGTCATCGATGCCGGTGGCCTTGGCGTTGAGCAGCAGCACGCCGCCCATCAGGCGCACGTCGCGCGCAATGCGTACCCAGCCGCTGGTATCCAGCCCGGTGAAACGCTGCGTGCCGTTCTGCACGAAGATATTGGCCGAGTTGGTGTATTCATAGCCGCGATCGACGCGGAACAGGGCAATGTTGGCGCCCCATTCGCGGCGGTCGGTCTTGTAGCCCACCTCGTACTGCTTGCTCTTGAGCGGGCCATACACCGTCGGATAGTTGGCATTGGTGACGTCGGCCGAACCGCCCTGCTCCAGCGATTCGACATAGCTGACGTAGGCCGTGGAGCTGGCGTCGGTCTTGTACATCAGCGCCACCGTGGGCGAGACCGGCCTGGCGCCATAGCTGGACGTGGTCTGCGCCGAGGGGGCGAAGCTGCTCTGGTTGAAATCCGTGTAGCGCAGGCCGGCGAGCACGGAGAAGCGATCGGTGAATTGCACCGTATCGCTGAAGTAGACGGACTTCTGCGTGATCTTGTAATCGCGGAACGGTACGGACTGCAGGCCGAGGCTCAGATTGGGCAGCAGCGTCGGGTTGTAGAGATTGTTCGTGCCAAGCGCAACGCCATTGCTGCCGACGCCGGCATCGTTGACTTTCACCTGGGACTGATAGCCGATGCCTGCCACGATGCCGTGCCGGATGCCGCCTGTCTCGAACTTGCCTTGCACCATGGCATCGTAGGCCTGGTAGTAATACGCACTCTTCCACTTGTACAGCGTGTCGGTGAAGTTGCCGGCGGCGTCGGTGACCGACAGAAAGCTGTCCCCGTTGTCGCGCTCCTGCCGCGCGAACCGGTATTTGAGACTGGCCGTCCAGCGGTCGTTGATACGGTAGTCGAAACCGGTGCCGGCCGAGATCGTCTCGGTGTCCTGGTAAGAGAAAGGCTGCGCGATGCGGCGCGACACCTTGCTGGCATCCGGAATCGGCAGGCTCGAATCGAACTGCATGCCGAACAGCGTGCCTTTCGTCTTGCGCTTCCAGTACATGACATCCGCCGTCCACGTCAGGTCGGGCGTGACGCGGAAATCGGTCGCCAGCGAGAACGCCTGCCGGCGCAGGTGCACATTGGGCTCGGCCGTGTTGCCTTGCTCGTTGACGGCATTCAGGCGGTAGCCGATGCGGCCGTCGACGCCGAAACGGCCGCCCAGGTCGATCTTCTCGCTCCAGACGTTGTTGGCCTGGTAACCCAGGCTGAGCTGCCGCAGGGGTTCGTCGGTCGGGCGCTTGACGACGTAGTTGATGATGCCGCCCGGCGTGCCGAAGCCGTACATGAAGCCCGAGAGGCCCTTGAGCAGTTCCACCTGGTCGAACAGCTCCAGCGGCAAGTCGGCATTCCACGAAACGAAGTTCTGCCCGTCGACCTTGATGCCGTTGAGCATGTCGATGCGCATGCCGCGCACGGCGAAATACGAGTTCTCCGTGCGTGCGTTGTCGCCAAGAACGGAGACGGCCGGGTCGTACCGGAACACGTCGCTGGCCGTCTGCGCCATGCGGTCCTGGATCTCCTCGCTGGTCGCGGCCACCACCGAGAACGGCGTATCGACCGCCTTGCGCTCGCCCAGCGCGCCACCACTGACTTTCTCCGCCTTGGCCGGCGCGGAGTCGCGTTCGGCCACGACAGTGGCAGCGGGGAGCACGAAGGGATCGGCTTGCGGACTCGTCTGGGCAAGGACGGGCAGCGCGGCAAAGGCAACGGTCAGGCCGAGTATGGCGGAGGCGATCGGCGAAAGACGGGGCGCAGCCAGGCACGGGGCGGCGTGCGCTGGCGATGGGCGGTGGGAAGACATCGGGAAGAGCGTCCTTGGGTGGATGGAAGTGAGACTGGCCTGTTCTGCTTGATCTGCTGGATGGTGTGAATGCGTCGAGGGCGGGCTTCGGCTGCCGCTGCCGCCGGCATGCCGGCGGGCCAGGCGAGATGGCGTGGCGCCGGGGAGCGCGGGAAGGCGCGGACGCGGTTTATCCTTTCAAATGCGAATACAAATGAGAATGGTTCGTATTTTTAACACAAGCCGGGAACTTTTGCCATCAAGACGGAACGTGGCGGCGCCGCGCGCGCTTCGCGTGCTGCACTGCGGTGTGATTGCCGGCGCGGGATATGCTAAAAAGGCGTGCCGTGCGCGACGCGCGGGCCAGTACGACGGGACCCTCGCGTCCGGCACGGCCGGTATGGACTGGCGGATGCGGACGCCGACGCCCCGGGCAACAGGAGTTACGCATGTCGAGGAAGCGGAAATGACCCAGTCCTATGCACTGCAACACGCGCGGCGCGTCTCATCCGTGGTAGACAAGGCGTCATTCAACGAGGCTGCCGCGCAGGCACGCCTGTTCCGCTCCTGGACCCGCTCGCTCAATACCTTCCGGCTGGACCCGGGCAATACGTCCGGCCCGCGCGTCATCAGCGCCGCGGAGCTGAAGGACAGGCGCAGCAGCGCCGAGGCCCTGCTGCGCTTCTCGAACCCGGTGGTGGAGCGGTTGCACGGCGTTGTCGGCAAAGCGGGCTATTGCGTCCTGGTGGCCGACGCCGATGGCGCCCTGATCGATTTCCGTGGCCAGGAAGACCGCCGCAAGGAATACCGGCAGCATGGGCTGTATCACGGCCGCTATTTCACCGAGGACTCCGAAGGAACCAGCGGGGTGGCCTGCGTCCTGGCCGACAAGGAACCCATTACCGTCCACACCGAGGATCACTTCAGGGCCGCATTCACCTGCCTGACCTGTACCGCCGCGCCCATTATTTCGCCATCCGGCGAATTGACCGGCGTATTGGACGTATCGGCCGTGCGAAACAGCGAGAATCGCGACTCGCAGGAATTGATCTACGCCTGGGTATGCCAGGCGGCGGAGATGATCGAGAACGCCTGCCTGCTGCACGATACCAGCCATCTGTGGACGCTGTACCTGCACCGCAGCCAGGACTACCTGAGCCTGCACCCCGAATTGCTGATTGCATTCGACGATGCCGGAAACATCGTAGCGATGAACCGGCAGACAAGGAGCATGCTGAGCGCGCTATACACCGCGATACCGGCGAACGTCCAGCATCTGTTCGACCTGAATGCCGGACAGGTCATCGACCTGAACAATGGCATGGAGATGTTCCCGTTGCGGCTGACCCGCGGCGCAGGACGCTTCTTTGCAAGCCTGCGCCCGCCGCGCCAGGTCCCGCGCACGATATCGCTGTCGCCGGAACACCCGGCCGCCGGCCACGCCGGGCCCGCCCCCCGTGCCCTTGCCAGCGATCATCTGGTCATCGGCGATCCGCAACTCTCGTCGCATCTGGCCCGTGCGCTCCAGATCGTCGACCGGCGCATTCCCATGCTGCTGCAAGGCGAGACGGGAACAGGCAAGGAGGCGTTCGCGCTCGCCGTCCATCGCGGTTCGCTGCGTGCGTCGCAGGCATTTGTCGCCGTGAACTGCGCGGCGATCCCGGATACGCTGATCGAAAGCGAGCTGTTCGGTTACGCGGAAGGGGCATTCACCGGCGCCAAGCGCAAGGGGCTCAAGGGGAAGATACTCCAGGCGCACGGCGGCACCTTGTTCCTCGACGAGATCGGCGACATGGCTTTGCCGCTGCAGACCAGGCTGCTTCGCGTCCTGGCGGAGAGCGAGCTGGTACCGCTGGGCTCCGAGCAATCGGTGCGGGTCGACATCAACCTGATCTGCGCGACCCACAGGGATCTTGCGCGCATGGTCTCCGACGGTACCTTCCGGGAAGATCTCTACTATCGCCTGACCGGCGCGGTGTTCCGGCTGCCTCCCCTGCGCGATCGCTCCGACCTCGACGAGCTCATCGATTTTTTCCTCGCGGAAGAAACCGAAGCGCACGGCAGCCGCCCGGCGCTGTCCGCCGAAGCGCTGGCGTGCATCCGCCGCTATCGCTGGCCCGGCAACGTACGGCAGCTGCGCATGGCATTGCGGTACGCATGCGCGCTGGCTGCGGCCCCCGGCGTCATTGCCGCCGAACATCTTCCCGATTATCTGCGCTGCGCCGCGGATGGCGCCATGGCGGCGCCGCAGCCGGCTAGCCCGCCAGCCGCGCCACAGGCGTTCGACAGTGCCGGCCTGCGCCCCGGCGAGCATCTCGAACGGGAGCACATCGTGCAGATGCTCGCCTGCCATCACTGGCGCGTCAAGGAAACCGCCAAGGCCCTGGGCATGAGCCGCGCCACCATCTACCGCAAGATGGCCCGATACAAGATCGTCTATCCGGGTTCGGCCGCCTTGCCGGGGTCCGCGCCCGCGTCTCAGGCGGACGAGGCGGACTGAGGCACGGTGTCTCACCGGACCGAGTCAGGCCGTCTCATGCCGGCGGCCCGTAGCTTGCCGGGCCGTCGCCGGCATCGTGCTGTATCGCAGCGATAAACGCGTGCGGCCAGCGCTTCACCACGCCTGCGCCTGACGCAGCGCCACACTGCACCGCAGCATGCCCTGCGCCTGCGTCGCCCGCCCTCGTGTGCTGCGCTCACTGGCATGGTTCATGCGATTTCCCTGCTGCACGAAGGCCATGCCAGGCATCAACCAGCGGCCCCCGCATGGCCTGCGTCGATTCCCCCCACAACTACGATGGAGACACAACCGTGAGCAACGAAGATTCGGTGCATCAGTCCAGCATGAAGGCCGCCGTATGGCGGGGTCGCCACGATGTGCGCGTCGAGGAAGTGCGCGTTCCGGACAAGCCCGCCGAGGGATGGGTAAAGATCCGCGTGCATTGGTGCGGCATCTGCGGGTCGGACTTGCATGAGTATGTCGCGGGGCCGGTCTTTATCCCGGTCGATCATCCCCACCCGCTCACCGGCCTGAAGGGGCAATGCATTCTCGGTCACGAGTTCAGCGGCGAAATCGCGGAGCTGGGCGCAGGCGTCACCGGTTTCCAGGTCGGCGAACGCGTCACCGCGGACGCCTGCCAGCATTGCGGGAAATGCTATTACTGCACCCATGGCCTGTACAACATCTGCGAGAACCTCGCGTTCACCGGCCTGATGAACAATGGCGCATTCGCGGAATACGTCAACGTGCCGGCGGAGCTGCTCTACAAGCTGCCGGAGAACTTCCCAACCGAGGCAGGCGCGTTGATCGAGCCGCTGGCGGTAGGGCTTCATGCCGTGAAGAAAGCCGGCAACATCGTCGGCCAGACGGTGGTGGTGGTCGGCGCCGGCACCATCGGGCTGTGCACGATCATGTGCGCGAAGGCGGCCGGCGCAGGACGCATCATCGCACTCGAAATGTCGTCAGCGCGCAAGAAGAAGGCACTCGAAGTCGGTGCCAACGTCGTCATCGATCCCAAGGAGTGCGACGCAATCGCGGAGGTCAAGGCGCTGACCGGCGGCTATGGCGCGGACGTGTCCTTCGAGTGCATCGGCAACAAGGCCACGGCGAAGCTTGCCATCGACGTGATCCGCAAAGCCGGGAAATGCGTGATGGTGGGCATTTTCGAAGAACCCAGCGCGTTCAATTTCTTCGAGATCGTATCGACGGAGAAGGAAATCATCGGATCGCTCGCCTATAACGGCGAATTCGCCGACGTGATCCGCTTTATCGCCGATGGCCGCATCGACGTGCAGCCGCTCATCACGGGGCGGATCTCCCTCGCCGACATTGTGTCGCACGGCTTCGAAGAGCTCGTCAACAACAAGGATGGCAACGTCAAGATCATCGTCCAGCCGATTGCCAGCCAGCCGGCTTTGACAGCCTGACGCCCTCTCGCTCCGACGGGCCGCGTTGACCGACGCGGCCGCCCCCTCCCCATCCCACCGGTATGCGAGCCTGCGCGATGCACCATCGCGCATCGGGCATCGCGCACGCCTCGCGTGCCGGGCTTTCATCGTACTGGACATGCCGGTCATGGAACCCCTCAGCCCCAATATCGAAGCTCAAGACACACCAGCGCTCGCGCCTGCCGGATTCGCGCTGCGGCCATTGGCATTCTCCGTGGCCGTATTCCTGATCGTGCACGGCGTCAGCCTTGGCGTATGGCGCCTGTTCGCGGACCCCAGGCAGGCCGTCTGGCAGTATGCTCCCCAGCCGTTCGGCATGTACCTCTTCTGGGGCATCCTGGTGCTCGTTTTCATCGGTTTCAACTTCGGCATGGCCGGATTCTCGGCGTTGAGGCAGCCCGTCCGGGGCTGCGTCGCCACCATCGTGACGCTGGCGCTGTCCTTCGCCCTCCCCGCCGTACTCGTCTACGGCTACGGCGAACTGGATCCGGCATTCAGCGCCATCAACGGCGCCGGCTATGGCGCGGCCGGCCTGATCGTGCTGATCGGCTTCTACGGCTTCGGCATACTGGCGACGGGCATGGCCGGATGGCCATGGTCCGGCAGCGGCCTGAGCCCCGCGGCCAGCGGCCTTGCGCAACTCGCCGCCGGCGCCTGCCTCACCGGCCTGGGCTATTTCCTGCTGATCTACCCCGGCGTATCGGCCGCCACCGCGCCGCATGCGATCCTGCTGCCGCTGCCGGTGGCGATCGGCTGGTTCTATTCGGTCATTGTGGCGTGGCTGGCGACGTTCCTGATCTTCGACAACTGGCCGTGGAGCCGGCTGAGCCGGAAAAGCCATATGGCACTCGCCGCGCTGGGCGGCAACATCCTGCTGGGCACGGCGCTCTATGCCGTGCATCTGGCCTTGCTCAGATGGGTGCTCATCCCGCCCGGCGCCGTCGAGAAGATCGGCGCGATGCTCCCAAGCTGGCCTGCGCAACTGGGCGTATGGATCGCCTTCTGGCTGATCTTCTGGGCCAACGTCGCCGGCAACTGGCCCAACCGGTTCGGCGCCGGCACCAACCGGGCGATACGCGCCGCATCGTGCTGGGGACTTGGGCTGATCTCCTTCTTCGTCTATACGCGATGGTTCGCCGGCGCGGTGCTCCATGAAGCGGAGATCGTCCCCGGCTTTGGCGGCGATCCGCTTACCTGGGTCGATCTGCTCAACTACGTCATGCTGATCTACGCGGTCTATTTCGAGTTCTACGGGCTCTCGAAAAAGACGGGCTGAAGTTCCCTCCAGCGGGCTTCACCGGCGCCCGGCGTCGCCTTGCCCTGCCCCCGCGGCAGCCGCCGCTTGCGGCGACAGATGTCCCGCCCGATGCGACATCTGTCTCGCCGCCAGGCGCGACAGATATCTGCCGCGAGCCCGCCGGCAGGCCTGCCTTTTCCGCCCGCATGCCGCCTCCGGCAAGGCCTGGCGGGATGCGCCGCGCCGCGCGCTGCGCATCCCGGCCGCGCTGGCACCACTCTTGCGATCAAGGCTTGTCCGGCACCGCAGCCGGCCGCTGAAACGAAAGCAAGAGGAGACCCCGAATGGAACCCACCCCAAGCCATCTTCTGTGGATGTACGAGAAGATGATCGAGATCCGGCAATACGAAGAGACCATGGCCAAGGTCTACCTGGAAGGCAAGCTGCCGCCGAGGATCCAGAAAGGCCTGGCCTTCGATATCGGCGCCGGCCCGGTGCCGGGCGAGATGCATCTCTCGGCCGGGCAGGAGCCGGTGGCCGTGGGCGTATGCGCGCACTTGCGCCCGGAAGATACCGTGGTCGGCGCGCACCGCTCGCACCACTTCGCCATTGCCAAGGGCGTGCCGCTCGATGCCATGACCGCCGAGATGTTCGGCAAGGCCACCGGGCTCGGACGCGGCAAGGGCGGCCACATGCACCTGTTCCATCCCGAGACCAAGTTCTCCTGCAGCGGCATCGTCGGCGCGAGCTCCCCGCAGGCTTGTGGCGCCGCGCTGGCGGCGCGCAAGCTGGGCAAGGACTGGGTGGCCGTGTCCTTCTTTGGCGAAGGCGCGGCCAACCAGGGCTCGTTCCATGAGTCGCTCAATCTGGCCGCGCTGTGGAAGCTGCCGGTGGTGTTCGTCTGCGAGGACAACAAGTACGGCATCTCGGTGGAAAAATCCGCCTCCACCTCGGTGCCTTCCAACGACGTGCGCGCCGCCGGCTATGGCATGCCTGGCGTGCTGGTGGACCGCAACGACGCCGTCGCGGTGTACCGCGCCGCCGGCGAGGCCGTGGCACGGGCACGCCGCGGCGAAGGCCCCACCCTGATCGAAGTCAAGACCGACCGCTATCTCGGCCACTTCCAGGGCGACCCGGAAACCTACCGCCCGCGCGACGAAGCCAAGACCCTGCGCAGCGCCGACCCGATCCACGCGCTGGGCACCTCGCTGCGCGCCAGCGGCCTGCTCGACGACGCCGCCGAAGCCGCCTTGCGCCAGAGCGTCTCGGACCGCATCGAGGCCGCTTACGCGTTCGGCCGCAACAGCCCCTACCCCGCGCCCGCAGAAGCGCTGCAACACGTCTTCGTCCAGTAAGACCCGCACCCGCATAAACAGGAGACCAGCATGCAAACCGCACAAAGCGCGCCCCATGGCACGCGCACGCTCACCATGGCCCAGGCCATCGCCGAAGCCATCGGCCAGGAAATGGAGCGCGACTCGCGCGTCTTCGTGATGGGCGAGGACATCGGCAAGTACGGCGGCATCTTCAGCGCCACCACCGGCCTGCTGGACCGCTTCGGGCCGGATCGCATCATGGATACGCCGATCTCGGAGACCGCCTTCATGGGCGCGGCCATCGGCGCCGCCGCGGAAGGATTGCGCCCGATCGCGGAACTGATGTTCGTGGATTTCTTCGGCGTGTGCTTCGACCAGATCTACAACCACCTCGCCAAGAACACCTATATGTCCGGCGGGCGCGTGGGCCTGCCGGCGGTGGTGATGACCGGCATCGGCGGCGGCTACAACGATGCCGCCCAGCATTCGCAATGCCTGTATGCCAGCTTTGCCCACATGCCCGGCATGAAGGTGGTGGTACCGTCCAACGCGTACGACGCCAAGGGCCTGATGACCCAGGCCATCCGCGACGACAATCCGGTCGTGTTCTGCTACCACAAGGGCATCATGGGCCTGTCGTGGATGTCCTACTTCGAAGGCAGTACCAATGCCGTGCCGGAGGAGGCCTACGCCATTCCCTTCGGGCAGGCACGGGTGGCCCGCAGCGGCCGCGACGTGACCATCGTCACGCTCTCGCAGATGGTGCAGAAATCGCTGCTGGCGGCCGAGCAGCTGGCGGCCGAAGGCATCGATGCGGAGGTGATCGACCTGCGCACCATCGTCCCGCTCGACCGCGAGACGGTGCTGCGCTCGGTGGCCAAGACCGGCCGCCTGCTGGTGGCCGACGAGGATTACCTGAGCTTCGGCCTGTCCGGCGAGATCGCCGCCATCGTGGCGGAAAACCTCGACAGCGTGGCGCTGCGCGCGCCGGTGCGGCGCCTGGCGGTGCCAGACGTGCCCATCCCCTTCTCGCGCCCGCTCGAGCAATTCGTGATTCCTCAGGTCGACACCATTGCCGCGCAGGTCCGCGCCCTGGTGCAGGACCGCCCCCTTTCCTATCAACTGAAGCGAGAAGCAGCATGACCGACGTAACGATGGCCGACACCGTCTGGCAGGACGTGGAAGACGGCACCGAAGCCCTGTTGCAGGAATGGCTGGTCAAGCCCGGCGATGCGGTCAGCGCGGGCCAGCCGCTGGGCGTGGCCGAACTGGTCAAGACCACCCATGAAATCGTCGCGCCCGCGGACGGCATCGTCGCCGCGCTGGCGGTGGCGGCGCAGGACACCTTCGGGCGCGGCGCCGTGCTCGCCCGGCTGGAGCCGAGATCATGAGCCACAGTCTCGCTTCCGTGCTGAGCGGGCCGGGCGCCGCGGCAACGGCCGGCGCCGGCGACCGCCTCACGCTGCCGCTGACCGGCATGCGTGGCGCCATCGCCCGCAATATGAGCGCCGGCTGGGCCGTGCCGCGGGTGGCGCATTCGGTCGAGGTGGACGTGACCCTGCTGGAACTGGCGCGCCACACCATGCAGCAAAACGTGGGGCCCGAGTGCAAGATCACCCTGACGGCCTTCGTGCTGCGCGCCGTGGCGCTGACCCTGCGTCAGCACCCGCGCCTGAACGCGCGTGTGCTGGAGAAGGAGATCGAGCTGATGCCGAACATCAACCTCGGCCTCGCGGTCAGCCTCGACGAGGGCCTGATGGTGCCGGTGCTGCGCGACGTGGACACCAGGACGGTGGCGGAAATCGCGGCGGAGAGCCGCACCCTGGCCGCCGGTGCGCGCGCCGGCACGCTGCCGGCCGGCGCCTACCAGCGCGGCACCTTCACCGTGACCAACCTGGGCATGACCGGCATCGACAGCTTCACGCCCATCCTCAATGTGCCGCAGGCCGCCATCCTCGGCGTGACGCGCGTGGCCAAGCGGGCCGTGGTCAAGGACGACTGGATCGCGGTGGCGCCGATGATGGGCCTGCACCTCGTGTTCGACCACCGCGCGGTGGACGGCTATCCGGCAGCGCGCTTCCTCACCGATCTCAAGACGCGGCTGGAAACCGTGGAAGGCCTGTGATGTTCGCCCCCGCCTTCCTCGCCAGCGGCGTAGGCTGCGCCGAAGAACAAGCCTGGAACCGGGCCCGCCTGGCGGAGCCGGTGCTGCGCCCGGCCGTGCGCCTGTGGACCTATGCCGCGCCGGGCATCGTGCTGGGCTGCGCGCAGTCATCCATGCGCGAGCGCCTGACAGGCAGCGCCACCCCGGTCGCGCAGCGGGACTCGGGCGGCGGCGCCGTGCTGACCGGCCCGTGGATGCTGTCGGCCTCGATCGTGCTGCCCGCCGGCCACGCGCTGGTCGGCACCGGTACGGTGTCGAGCTACCGCTGGCTGGGCGTGCTGCACGCCGGGCTGCTGCGCGATCTCGGCATTGCAGCCTACGCGGTGCCGCCGGAGGAAGTGCGGCTGGCCCCGCCGGCGGATACGCTGAAGTGGGCGTGCTTCGGTGGGCTCTCGCCCTGGGAGGTAGTGGTGGGCCAGCGCAAGATCGTCGGCCTGGCACAGGTGCGCCGGCGTACCGGCGTGCTGCTCACCTCCGGCACGCTGATCGCGCCGCCCGATTGGCCGCTGCTATGCGCCGCGCTCGGTGGCGATCCCGCCGATGCCGACCGCCTGCGCGCCTGCACCACGTCCTGCGCCGAACAACTCGGCACGCCGCTGATGGCCACGGTGCTGGCCGAGCGGCTGCACCACATGCTGATCGACGTGCTCGGCGAGCCCGGCCAGGGCCGCCCCAGGGCGCGCCCGGCGCCGGCCTGCGGCCCGCCGCACGCCGTGCCCAGCCCGTGCTGAACGGCACCGCCCCACAAGCCGCGACAAAGCGGCGGGAGGTCGCTGCCGGCAACAAGCAATAAGCGGGACAAGGAGCGGACAACGTCCGCGCCGCGGTCCCACAACGAATGGAGACAAAACAGATGAAATCCCCGCAACCTGCCGGCCCCGGCGCCGGCACCACCATGCGTATCCTGCGCAAGCAGCCCACCGTCTCGCGCCGGGGCTTCCTGCGCGGCGGCGGCCTTGCCGCGATCGGCGTGACAGTCGCGCCGGCGGCGCTGGCCCAGCCGCCGCGCGAAGCCATGACGGCGTCGTTCCGCGCGCTTGGCCCGGCCACCGCGCGCACGCTGGTGGCCATATCGCGCGACATCTTCCCCCACGACAAGCTGTCCGACCGCTACTACGTCGATGCCATCGCCCCGCTGGAGAAATCCGCCGCCGGCGACAAGGCCACGCGCGCCCTGCTGCAGCAGGGCGTCGCCGCGCTGGATGCGTCGGCACGCGAACGCTTCGGCCGCCCCTACGGCGAGCTCACCAGGGAAGCCGACCGCGTCGCGCTGCTGCAGGCCATCGAGACCACACCCTTCTTCCAGAAAGTGCGCGGCGAACTGGTCACCGGCCTCTACAACAACAAAGCGGTGTGGCCCCTGCTGGGCTACGAGGGTTCGTCCTGGGAGAAAGGCGGCTACCTGCACCGCGGCTTCGACGATATCGACTGGCTCTGAGCCGCCGGTACCGGCATTCCCCCGACAAGAAGCCGCCCGGGCTGCGGCAAGCCCCCCCGGAGCGGCGCATGGAGACAAGCATGGCAACGAAGTTCGACCTCAAAGACGACAGCGTGGTCGTCATCATCGGTTCCGGCGCGGGCGGCGGCACGCTCGCCAATGAACTGGCCCAGCGCGGCGTACGCAGCGTGATCCTCGAAGCCGGCAAGCACTTTACGCAGGCCGATTTCGAGAACGACGAGTGGGAGATGTTCAACAAGATTTCGTGGCTGGACAAGCGCATCTCGGCCGGCGGCTGGCATCACACCAAGACCTACCCCAACCTGCCGGCCTGGATCGTCAAGGGCGTGGGCGGCTCCACGGTGCACTGGTCCGGCGTGGCGCTGCGCTTCATGCCGCACGACTTCCACAACCGCAGCACCTATGGCGCGGTGAAGGACGCCAACCTGATCGACTGGCCCATCACCTACGACGAACTCGCGCCGTTCTACGATCGCGCCGAGAAGAAGATGGGCGTGACCACCACCGCCGCCTCCGGCCTGCCGGCGCTGCCCGAGAACAACCACTACAAGGTACTGGCGGCGGGCGCGCGCAAGATCGGCTACAAGGATATCGTGCGGCCGATGGCGGTCAACTCGCAACCCTATGACGGCCGCCCGGGCTGCATGCAGATCGGCTTCTGCATGCAGGGATGCAAGATCGGCGCCAAATGGTCCACCCTCTACACCGAGGTGCCGCGTGCCGTGGCCACCGGCAAGGCGGAATTGCGGCCGCAATCCATGGTGCTGCAGATCGGGCACGACGCCGCCGGCAAGGTCACCGGCGTGCTCTATGTCGACGAGCGCGGCCGGCGCCAGTTCCAGCGCGCGCGCGTCGTCTGCGTGGCCGGCAACTCGATCGAATCGCCGCGTCTGCTGCTGAACTCGGCCAGCAGCAAGTTCCCGCAGGGTCTCGCCAATTCTTCCGGCCAGGTTGGCCGCAACTACCTGAACCACACCACCGCGGCGGCCGTGGCAATCCACCGCAAGCCGGTCTATATGTACCGCGGCACCGCGCTGGCGGCGGTGGTCTCGGACGAAGCCCGGCTCGACACGAAGCGGGGCTTCTTCGGCGGCTATCACCTGGAAGGACTGGCGCTGGGCCTGCCCTTCACCGCCGCCTTCATGAAGCCGGGCGGCTGGGGCCGCGAGGTCTCCTCGGCACTGGAAATGTACGACCACATGAGCTGTGTCTGGGTCTGCGGCGAAGACCTGGCGCAGGAGCGCAACAGCATCACCCTGCACGCCACCGAGAAGGACCAGTACGGCCTGCCGGTGCCGATCGTGAGCAAGACCGACCACCCCAACGATGCCGCCGTGCGCGCCCATGGGCTGGCCCAGTTCCGCAAGATGTCGGAGGCGGTCGGCGCCACCCGCGTGATCGACATGCCGCCCTACCCCGCCAGCCACAATATGGGCACCAACCGCATGAGCGCCAAGGCCAGCGACGGCGTGGTCAACCGCTGGGGCCAGAGCCACGACATCCCCAACCTGTTCGTCTCCGACGGCAGCCAGTTCGCTTCCAGTTCGGCGTCCAACCCCACCCTGACCATCGTGGCGCTGGCGATCCGCCAGGCCGAGTACATTGCCGGCGCGCTGCAACGGCGCGAACTCTGAGCCGCGCCGGGTGGCCGCCCGCCGCATTGCGGCGGGCGGCCAAATCGATTAGCGTAGAGCCAGCGCTGGGCCGGGCATCCGATCGCCGGCCAGCCCCCACATGAACCGGCCAAGGAGACAACCGTGCTGCAACAAGCACACCGGGCACATATTGAGCGCCTGCTCGCCTTTTCGCAGCAGCCCGGCGCGGCCGAGGGCACGATAGAACGTTCCTGGCTGCGCTGCTTCAACGACTATGGCCTCGACCCGAGCCGGCCGGTGCCGGCCTATATCGTGGAGGCGCAGCGCCTGCGCGAACACAAGGACCAGATCGAGGACTTTCTCGGCGTGGCGCGTACCGGCATGGAGCAGCTCTACAAGCGCGTCTCCGCCCTCGACTGCGTGCTGCTGCTGACCGACGCCCATGGCGTGACCGTGGACTTCATCGGCAACGACCACTGGGACCACGAGCTCAAGCGCGCCGGGCTCTACCTCGGCGCGGACTGGAGCGAGCCGCGCGCCGGCACCTGCGCGGTCGGCACCTGCATTGTCGAGCAGGCGCCGGTGACCTGCCACCAGACCGACCACTTCGACGTGTCCCATATCACGCTCACGTGCAACAGCGCGCCGCTGTTCGATCCCACCGGCGGCTTCCTGGGCGTGCTCGACGTCTCCGCGCTGAGCGCTCCGGCCCCGCGCGAAGGACAGCACCTGGCGCTGCAGATGACCACCATGTATGCGCAGATGATCGAGGACGCCAACTTCCTGCGCTACTTCCGCGACCAATGGATCCTGCGGCTGGGCTCGACCTGGTCGCTGGTGGACGTGGACAGCGAGATCATGGTCGCCTTCGACGCCGACGGCGTCATCCGGGGCATCAACAGCGGAGGCCGGCGCAGGCTGCGGCTGGCCGACGCCGCCGAAGGACACGGCGGCAAGCCCCTGGATTTGCGCGGCCACCTGCTCACCGAAGTCTTCCGCGAAGACATGAGCGAGCTCTGGCGCATCGCCCACGCCGGCATGTCGTCCGAGCGCACCGCCGTGCGCACCCATGACCACGGCTTGTACTATGCCACCGCCATCGCGCCGCGCGGCGCGCCGGGCCGGCCCTCGGCGCCCGGGGCCCAGCCCGCGCTGCCGAGCGCGGAGGCAAGCGCCGCGCTGGACGCGCTCGGAGCGGGCGACCCGCAGATGCAGCGGCTGATCCTGCAGGCCAAGCGGCTTGCCAACAAGCCGCTCAATATCCTGGTGCATGGCGAGACCGGCACCGGCAAGGAAGTCCTGGCCAAGGCGCTGCACGCCGCCAGCGAGCGCCGCGGCAAATCCTTCGTCGCGGTCAACTGCGCCGCCATTCCCGAATCGCTGATCGAGAGCGAGTTGTTCGGCTATTCGCCGGGCACCTTCACCGGTGCGCGCAGCAAAGGCATGCGCGGCCTGATTGCGCAATCCGACGGCGGCACGCTGTTCCTCGACGAAATCGGCGACATGCCGCTGCACCTGCAAAGCCGGCTGCTGCGCGTCCTGTCCGAGCGCGAAGTGATGCCGCTGGGCGCGGAGAAACCCATCCCGGTGGACCTGCGCGTGATCGCCGCCTCGCACCGCGACCTGCGCCAGCTGATCGCCGAACAATGCTTCCGCGAAGACCTCTACTATCGCCTGTGCGGCGCCACCTTGCACCTGCCGGCCCTGCGCGAGCGGCGCGACAAGGACTACCTGATCGCGCGCATCGCCGAAGAAGAGGGCCGGCAGCTGGACATGCGGGCCGAACTGGCGCCCGCCGCGCTGGCCCTGCTCCGCGCCTACACCTGGCAGGGCAATGTGCGGCAATTGCGCAATGTGCTGCGCTTCGCGCTGGCCATGAGCGACAACGGCTTCATCGACACCGACGCACTACCTCCCGAGATCCTTGAGGGCACGCAGGAGAACTTGGCAGAAACCGCCCCGGTGGCCACGCGGCCGCTTCCCGGCAACGAACGCGAGGTGCTGCTGGCGGCATTGCGGCGGAACAAATGGCGCGTTACGCAGGTTGCGGGTGAGTTGGGGATCGCGCGGGCGACGGTTTATCGGCAGATGGAGCGATATGGGATAGTTGCACCTAATCAGCAGTGATATTGCTATTTACTCTATGGCATTTTCCGGCATCTTTTTAAGCTATTTTTGTTTTTTTAATCTCTAGTAGGGACCTGATTTAGGGTTGCAGGGCCTAAAGGCGGAGTGGTGTCGGGCTCTTGGGCACATGGAGGTGTCACTTTTCTTTACTCGTAAAGAAAAGTAACCAAAAGAAAGCGACCCCTTGCAGGGGGGCTGGCTTATCGGGCTTGGTGACGTTGCGGATTCGTGGTGGGCGCGTCAGTTCTGCCTGACTGCTGACGCTACCGGCTCTAGCGGCATTGCCTCTGCGGATGGCATTGGTTTTATTGTCGTGCCCTTGATGGCGATGGACCGTGGTAGTTCACGCATCTGCCGTTACCGGCGCGGATGGCCACTGTCTCCCGATCCTCGCTGGTTTCGTCGTGGGCACGGGGGCCCCGGCTTGAGTCGAATACCCAAAATCTGGAGCCACCGCGCCCACGACGAAACCCGTGCCGCTCATGATCGAGTGGCCATATAAACTGGTAACGGCAGATGCCTGAATGGGCAAGCGAAATCGTCATTCAGGGGTCATACAATGAAACCACCGTCATTCGCAGCGGCAATGCCGTTCGTGCCGGTAGCGCCAGCAGTTTATTAGAACCGCCGCGCCCACCACGAATCCGAAACGTCCCCGATCCTGATAAGCCAGCCCCCCTGCAAGGGGTCGCTTTCTTTTGGTTACTTTTCTTTACGAGTAAAGAAAAGTGACACCTCCATGTGACCATGAGCCTGACACCACTCCGCCTTTAGGCCCTGCAGACCTAAATCAGGCCCATAAATAGATTCGAAATAACAAAAACAAAACCTGATTTCTTAAAGCCAAGCAGCCAAAAAACACTAAACCACAATCTCCCGAGGCATCTGCGGCCGACGCACCAGCAACTCCGCCAGCTTCTTCAACGCGGCGGCAAGATGCCCCCGCTCCTCAACCCCCCCCAGCGAAATGCGAATCGCATTGGGCGGCGTCGGCCCCGAATAGAACGCATCGGAGGAAGTCACCCGCAGATCCTCCGCGCGAGCGGCCTGTGTCAGCGCCATGGAAGTCCAGTAGCTCGGCAACCTGTGCCAGACATGGATGCCGCTGGGCGGCGCCTGGTCCACGCTCGACAGGAGTTGCCGCGCCAGTTCCCTGCGCGCGAGCGCTTCCATGCGGATCCCGGCCAGCAGCCGGGCTGCCGAGCCATCGTGGATCCACTGCGTGACCAGGGCGGTCGACAGCGGCGTCGACATCAGCGCAAAGGAGCGCAGCGCGGCAAGCACGCCGGCCTGGCTGCGTGCGTCGGGCAGGCGGATGTAGGCGGTCCGCAGCCCGGGGCTCAGGCATTTCGACAGCGTTGCGATGTAGTAGACCTGGCCCGGCGCAAAATGCGCCACCGGCGGGGGCGCGTTGCTGTTCAGCAGCCAGTAGGGATCGTCCTCGATGATCCAGGCGCCGCATTTCTGCGCGGCCAGCGCAATATCGCGGCGCCGGTGCGCGGGCATGGTCAGCGTGGTCGGGTTCTGGATGGTCGGGTTCAGGTAGACCACGCGTGCGCCATGCTCGCGGCAGGCGGCCTCCAGCGCATCGGGCTGCATCCCTTCGTCATCCGCGGCCACGGTCACCACGCGCCGCCCAAGCTGCTCGGCCGCCGCGCGCAAGCCGGGATAGGTCAGCGGCTCCGCGACAATCGCCTCGCCAGGCTGTGTAAGCGTGAGGATCAGCGCCGCCAGCGCGGCCTGGGCGCCGGGGCAGGCAATCAACTGCTGCGGGCTGACCGACTCGAGCATCGGCTTCAGCCACATCGCCCCGGCGGCCCGGTCGGCCTTGCTGCCGCCACCAAGCTGGTAGGTCATGAGCAGGTGCGCATCCGCCCTCAGCAGCACCTGCGACAAGCCCTGCTGCAACAGGTCGTGGAAGTCGACCCCGGCGGGAGGCGGCGGCACGTTCATGCTCAGGTCGACCATCTGCGCCAGTTCCACCTTCGGCGCTGCAACGAAGGTGCCCAGCGCCCCGCGCGCTTCGATCAGGTTACGCCGCTTGGCCTCGGTGAACGCACGCGTCACGGTGGTGAGATCCACCCCCAGTTGCCTGGCCAGGTTGCGCTGGGGCGGCAGGCGGTCTCCCGGGTTCAGGCTTCCTTCCCCCACCGCGCGCTCGATGAAGGCAACGATCTGCTGGTAGCGCGCCCCCTCGCCACGGATAAAGGCGGCGTTCCAGTCAGGCCCGATGTTGTCGCCTTGTATGGATTCGATTTGACTCATTTTCCTTGATGTATGGCCTTTGTCTTACATTATCATGCGGCGCAGCATCACACAAATCCATACATTAAACGCTTTGTATGCGTTTCCCGCCAATCCGGCGGATCTCCCTCTCTCGCAATGTATTCCAGCGTGCCGTGGCAGGCGGTCTCGACGCGTGCGCCGGTTATGTGATGCATAACTAAGGTGTGTCTTATGCGTAACTTAATGGCCGGCGCAAGCCATGCAGTCCGGCGAGATTCCAGCGATTGGCTGAAGGCGTGCCAGGGAACGCTCCGCTATGCGGGGCTGTTCCTGGGTGGCGGAGCCATGCTCCTTCTCAGTGGCTGCCAACTGGAGCTGCTCTCCCCGAAGGGCGACATCGGGCACCAGGAAAAGACCCTGATCCTGGTCTCGATGTTCCTGATGCTGATGGTCGTCATTCCCGTCATCCTGCTGACGCTCTATTTCGGCTGGCGCTATCGCGCCTCCAACACCAAGGCAACCTACGCACCCAAGTGGGCGCACTCCACCCGGATCGAAGTGGTCATCTGGACCATTCCGTGCGTGATCGTGGCCTTCCTCGGGATCCTGATCTGGAAGACCACCCATTCGCTGGATCCGTACCGGCCGCTCGAGTCCACCGTCAAGCCCGTGCGTGTCGAAGCCGTGGCGCTGAACTGGAAATGGCTGTTCATCTACCCGGACTACGGCATCGCCTCGGTCAACCGGCTGCCGATCCCGGTCGATACGCCGATCAATTTCAGCATCACCTCGGAATCGATGATGAACTCCCTGTTCATCCCGCAGCTCGGCAGCCAGGTCTATGCCATGGCCGGCATGGAAACCAAGCTGCATCTGATCGCCGACACGCCGGGCATCTACGCGGGACTGTCCGCGGCCTATAGCGGCCCCGGATTCTCCGACATGCATTTCGACACCGTGGCCACCTCGCGCGAGGAATTCGATGCCTGGGTCCGGCAAGCCAAGAATTCGAATCTGACGCTGGACCAGAAGGCCTACCAGACACTGGAGCGCCCGAGCACCAAAGAGCCGGCGACGCTCTATGCGGGCGTTGCGCCCGGCCTGTTCCAGAGCATCGTCAACAAATACATGCATAGCAATAGCAATAGCAATGCGCGTGGCGACGTATGTACTGCCCAAAGCCCCCCGCTGGCCGTCAACCAATGAAGCCAATGATTTTGCAATACACGCAACACATGCAACACCACCACGCCGCGGCCACGGAGCACTGAGCCATGTTCGGAAAATTAAACATCGATGCGATTCCGTACCATGAACCCATCATCATGGGTACGCTGGTCGCCGTCATCCTGCTCGGTGCCGCGCTGATCGGCGCCGTTACCTATTTCGGCAAATGGAAGTACCTGTGGACCGAGTGGATCTGCTCGGTCGACCACAAGCGCATCGGCGTGATGTACATCATCATGGCGCTGGTCATGCTGCTGCGCGGCTTCGCCGACGCCATCATGATGCGCGCGCAGCAGGCGATCGCCGTGGGCGATGCGGCCGGCTACCTGCCCCCGCACCACTATGACCAGATCTTCACCGCCCATGGCGTGATCATGATCTTCTTCGTGGCGACGCCGTTCATCCTCGGCCTGATGAATGTCATCGTGCCGCTGCAGATCGGCGCCCGCGACGTGGCCTATCCGTTCGTCAACTCGCTCAGCTTCTGGTTGGCGGTGGCGGGCGCCGTGCTGGTGATGATGTCGATGTTCGTCGGCGATTTTGCCGCTACGGGCTGGGTGGCCTATCCACCGTTATCCGAGCTGGGATACAGCCCGACGGTAGGGGTGGACTACTACATATGGTCATTGCAGATATCCGGGTTGGGGACAACGCTCACCGGCATCAACTTCATCGTCACCATCCTGCGCATGCGCGCACCGGGCCTGACGCTGATGAAGATGCCGGTGTTCACGTGGACCGCGCTGATCACCAACATCCTGATCGTTGCCGTATTCCCCGTCCTGACCGCCACGCTAGCCCTGCTTACCGCCGACCGGTACCTGGGCATGCATTTCTTCACCAACGAGCTTGGCGGCAACGCCATGATGTACGTCAACCTGATCTGGGTCTGGGGACACCCCGAGGTCTACATCCTGATCCTGCCGTGCTTCGGGGCTTTCTCCGAGATCATCTCCACCTTCTCCGGCAAGCCGCTGTTCGGCTACAAGTCGATGGTGTACGCCACCTCGTCGATCGGCATCCTGTCGTTCTTCGTCTGGCTGCATCACTTCTTCACGATGGGCTCGGGCGCGAACGTCAACGCCTTCTTCGGGATCATGACCTCCATCATCTCGATCCCGACCGGGGTGAAGCTGTTCAACTGGCTGTTCACGATGTACCGCGGCCGCATCCGCTACCACTCGTCGACGCTGTGGACGATCGGCTTCATGGTCACCTTTGCCATCGGCGGCATGACGGGCGTGCTGCTGGCCGTGCCCGGCGCCGATTTCGTGCTGCATAACAGCCTGTTCCTGGTGGCTCACTTCCACAACGTGATCATCGGCGGCGTCATCTTCGGCTGCCTGGCCGCGATGAGCTTCTGGTTCCCCAAGGTGTTCGGCTTCACCCTGAACGAGTTCTGGGGCAAGGTGTCCTTCTGGTGCTGGCTGGTGGGCTTCTACCTGGCCTTCATGCCGCTCTACGTGCTCGGCTTCAAGGGTATGACCCGCCGCATGAACCACTACCCGCACGCCGACTGGCAGCCTTACCTGATCGTCGCGCTGATCGGCGCCGTCATCATCGGCGCCGGCATCGTCGCCCTGCTCATCCAGCTGGCCGTCAGCGTGCGCGACCGCAAGAACAACCGCGACCTCACCGGCGACCCCTGGGACGGCCGCAGCCTGGAATGGGCCACCGCCTCGCCGGCGCCCTTCTACAACTTCGCCCATGTGCCGCATATCGATTCGCTGGAACAGCACTGGGACGACAAGGAAGCGGGACGCGCCTATGTCCGCCCGGGCCACTACGAAGACATCCATATGCCCCGCAATACCAGCGCGGGCGTGATCGTCTCCTTGTTCGGCCTGGTGCTCTGCTTCGCCCTGGTCTGGCATATGTGGGCGTTCGCCGTGGTTGGCCTGCTGGGCGTCATCGGCACCTTCATCGCACGGACCTACAACCGCGACGTGGACTACTACGTCCCGGCGGCCGAAGTCGAACGCATCGAAAACACGCGCTATGCGCAGCTACGCAAGGCGGCTTGACCCATGAGCTACACAGTCATTCACAATGCGCACGAACATGTCGAACACGACGACGGATCCAAGACCACGCTAGGTTTCTGGATCTACCTGATGAGCGACTGCCTGATCTTCGCCGTGCTGTTCGCTACCTTCGGGGTGCTCGCCGCCAACACGGCGGGCGGCCCGAGCGGCCGGGACCTGTTCGAGCTGCCGTTCGTGCTCGGCGAAACGATGCTGCTGCTGGTCAGCAGCTTCACCTTCGGCGTGGCCATGCTGAACATGCAGCCCGGGCGGGAACGCCAGGTCATCCAGTGGCTGGGCGTCACGTTCCTGCTCGGCGCGGCCTTCATCGCCATGGAACTGTATGAATTCGCCGAGCTGCTGCATGCCGGCGCGGGGCCAGGCGTCAGCGCTTTCCTGTCTTCCTACTTTTCCCTGGTGGGCACCCACGGCCTGCATGTCAGCTGCGGCCTGCTGTGGATCCTGATCATGATGCACCAGATCAAGTGCTTCGGCCTGGACGGCGTGACCCGCCGCAGGCTGGCCTGTCTGAGCCTGTTCTGGCACTTCCTGGACCTGGTCTGGATCTGCGTGTTCACCTTTGTCTATCTGCGAGAGTTCGTATGAAAACCGCCCACCTTCACACCGCATCCGCAGCGCAGGCCGCGCACGCCGCGCACGGCAGCATGAAAGGCTATGTGATCGGCTTTGTGCTGTCGCTGGTGCTCACCCTCGCGTCGTTCGGCGCGGTGATGGAAGGGCTCGTGCCGAAGGGCATGGGCCTGGCCGCCATCGTGGTGCTCTGCGTCGCCCAACTGGTGGTGCAGCTGGTGTTCTTCTTGCATATCGGCACGTCGCCCGACCAGCGGGCAAACACGGCGATCTTCATCTGCACCGGGGCGCTCATCGCCATCATCGTAGCGGGATCGTTGTGGGTCATGCACAACGCCAACGTCAACATGATGCCGATGCAGATGTCGCCGGAAAACGCGCGCATGCGCGAGTAAGGCCAGCGCGGGGGCGGATCGCCTTGGCCGGGATTCGCCCCCGCGCTGTAGCGGCACCCGCGTGGCGGGTGCCTGCGGCAAATCAGGCCAGCAGACTGCCGGCCGCCGGCTTGCCGATGGCTGCCGGCCGGATTCCGCTACCCATGCGCGGCATTGCGCGGCCGCCGAGAATGCTGGCGTCCCCCTCCCAATAGACCCAGCTCCGCCCTCGCCTCAGCCGGTCCAGATAGGCGTCCTCGAATCCGCCCGGCAAGCGATAGGCCATCGACTCCAGTGCGTTTTCGTCGGCGCCAAGCACACCGGCAAGCTTGAACCTGCCACCCGACAGTCCATTCGCGACACGCAGGTCCAGGTACGGCACAAACAAGCCGGCGCGGCGCTGCGGCGCCGGCATCGCCTTGCTCCATTCGCGGATGGCATCACGCAGGTCCGCGAGTGCGAGCGAGAATGCCCGTTCGTTTCTGGCCATGAGCACACGGCCGCTAAGCACGCCGTCAATCAGCATCGCGTCCGTTGCGGGGAATTTCAGATGCGCAAGCGACGCGCGTTCGGGTTGACTCTGGCTGAGAAGCGCGAGGCAAGCCGCCAGGCCGGTTGCGCTTGTCTCGCGATAGCTCAAGGCCGGGCAACGCGGCTCGGATTCGGAAAGAAGAGCCAATACATCGGCGGCGTGGCGCGGTGACGCCAGCACGATGCGGTCGTACTCGATACCGGCATCTCGCATGAATAGCGCGAGAGCGGCGCTGGCCGGACACCCGGCCAATGCAAACAACTGATACTTCATGGCTGAGGCAGTTTCCCTTGGCGCCAACGATGCCGTGCAATCGGTGCGTCCGGCGGCAATCGGAACGGGCGCGCCGAATCTTCGCTAGCGCGTGGCCGCGCCGCCCGGCATGGGACAGATTCTTCGGATGTCGCGCAATACCGTGCTCCCCGGGGGCCCGGGAGTTGCCACCTTAAATGGCGGTATTGGCTTGGAGGGAATGTTGCCGTACGGCAAGCGGGAAATACAGGAGCAGATGGAGGCTATTCTTTACGGAGCAGGCTCTATCATTGCAACGCGCAGACTGCCGGAGCTTGGCCCGATGCAAGCATGGATCGCAGCCGGGCAAGACATTGCGCGCTGCGTGCGGCTCGAGCTTGGCGGCGAGCCCGGGCAGCGGATGATGAGCCGGATCGGTGGAGAACCGATCCGGCTCCATGCTGAAGATTGACAGTCCGCTGCGCTGCAGGCGTTTGCAGGCACAGCGGGGGTGTCAGCGCGCTTGATACAGGGTGTCTGTGAAATCCGATGGTTCGAGCATGCCGGAAATGAGCTTTCCCAGTTCGTCCAGGAAAACGTTCGAGCAAAGCCCGCTTACGCCCGCCAGTGCCGGACAAAAGACCCAGGTCGTTCCATCCTTCACCGAACTATGGATAACCCTCTCCTGGTCGGCCGGCTTTAGAACATGTTCCCGCATGCCGACCCCGTCCAGATCGAACGCACGCACGAATTCTCGCCTTGCGCTGTCGCCGAGACAGACCACCACCTTTGGCATCAGACGGCTGCGGAGCGAGTTTATAAACTTGAACCTGAGCCCATTCCTGCAAAGGTCGACATATTTCCTGACACTGATCCTGGCGCCGCTGGAAAAAGCGCATTTAATCCAGCCATTCAGCATCTCCGCGCTGCGGCTCAGCGGATACAGCGTCACGTTCATCTCCGCGCCGCTCGGTCCATACAGATGATTCTCGTAGTAAGACCGCCAATCGCACTCCAATTCCGGCCGCTGCAATGTTGTAGCGCGCGCCGATGCCATGACCCTGGCGATACGCTGGTACGTCAACCAATAGATCATCGCATCGCGGTTTTCTTCACGAAAGCTGAAATCCCAGGCAGTGGGAGACAACGGTGGCTTCGTGATCACAATGTTTCTCCCGATGCTGTAGTCGTTGTTCACATCGCAGAACCAGACCGCCGCCCGGGGATTGCCGCCAAGCATGCCAAAACAAGAGCCCAGATATAGATCCAGGTCATTCAGCCATGCATTCTCCCTCCGCTCAACCCCATACGAGGCGGCCGAATCATAGCAGGCACTTATTCTCATGAAAAATTCGTAGTCCAAGACATTTGAAAGGCGGGGCCAACGCCCCGGGGGCTTCACTTCTGAACCCGGACACCGTGCCGGATGTGCGGCGCTATTTCTCCCAGGCGGCGCACAGCCGCGCTGCACGCGTTCCGACGTCGTCCGCGGTAAAGCCTGGCTTGTACAGCGCCTCTCCCAGCCCAAGGCCGGTGGCACCGCTATTTCGATAGACGCGGATATTGTGTTCGTCGATGCCCCCTACCGCGAGTATCTTCGTCCCCGGCGGCAGGGATTTACTCCATACCGCAATGCTCTTCGGGCCGATCTGCTCTGCGGGAAAAGCCTTGATCGCATGCGCACCCGCTTCGATCGCGGCGTACGCCTCGGTGATCGTCGAAACGCCGGGGACGGAAACCAGGCCGGCGCTGAGCACCTCGCGAACAACGGCGGTATTGATATTTGGAGATGTGATGATTGCCGCCCCGACACCGGCTGCACGCTTCACATCGGATACGCATGTGACGTTTCCTGCCGCAATCATCGCGCAGCCATCAAAAGCCGCTCTCAGGTGCGCAATGCTCAGCAGGGAATATTGAGATTCGAGAGGAACCTCGATGATCTTGATGCCCCGCTTTATGATGGCGTCGGCAATCACGACTATGTCGTCCGGCCTGACCCCATTCAGGATCGCCACCAAAGGGCGGCGCATCATGACATTTTCAAAGCCATCAGCATACCCGCTGCCTTCCACAGGAAGCCTCGCCATATCACCACCCATAAAGCTAGAAGTCGAAAGCAAAGACCTTGGCTTCACCCTTCCCTTCGCGACAGCCCATCCCCGGACAATGCAGAGGCGACTTGGCCTTGGGCATCCGGATCAGCGCGCCCAGCCGCCTTCTACCGTAAAAAGCCCCCAGGGCTACGGGGGAAAAATAGCCTTGGGGGTAAAACGGCCGGCGGGGTGCCTGGCCATCGGGGAACAGTCTCGACAAGATGGGGTTCGAATTGCCGGCGCCGACAATTCAGCCGCTTTTTACATCCGGCAGACGCTCCGGTGGCAGGAGTGCCGCCAGGCGTCCATCGGGAAAACCCCGGCTACCCGAAGCAGGCATTGCGAATTGCCGCTCACTCAGCGGCGACGGCGACGCCAACAATCTCGACCCGTCGATTCTGCGCAAGACATTGCACCAATGCCTCCCGGCCCGCCTCATCGCATGTCACGACGGGATTCGTGCCACCCTTCCCCCTGGCCGAGACGAGCGCCGGCGAGACACCGCTTTCCACCAGATAATTCCGCACCGATTCCGCGCGCGCTTCGGAAAGCCGCTGGTTATAGGCAGCGGAACCGATT
This sequence comes from Cupriavidus sp. 96C5-1, assembly GCF_057798855.1. Taxonomy (NCBI): domain Bacteria; kingdom Pseudomonadati; phylum Pseudomonadota; class Betaproteobacteria; order Burkholderiales; family Burkholderiaceae; genus Cupriavidus; species Cupriavidus sp. 96C5-1. The sequence goes on from NZ_JBYOJU010000010.1 coordinate 29,115, forward strand.
CTGTCCGTATGACCAATCACGGTCACACTTTCAAGCCGCCGCGTTTCCCTCAGCGTCTTCGAAACGTCTCCCAGAGCCCGCCGGCCATCGGCGGAAATATCCGACAGGCCCGAGCGGCCAAAAGCAAACAGGGCATTGGCGCCGAGCGTGACTTTCGACACCGTCCTGGATGCCGCGGCGGGTACGACTTCCGTCAGCTTTGCGGTGGTGGGCAGTGGCTCCTTCAATACAGAGGCACAGGCTGCCGGCTTCCAGTGAAAGGACCTGCCTTTGGCTTCCTTGTCGAACATCACCTTGTATTGGCACGAGACCACATTTCCTCCGCTATTCCCATCGCGGAAGTTAAAGATATAGTCCCACTCCTTGACACCGAAAGGGCCCTCTCCAAAGTGCGGATGGCCGAGCAGCGCATAGAGTTGTGGCTTGGTGACGCCGGGAGCCACCTGACGCAGATTGTCCAGATTGGGGAAGGTACCTTCCTTGATCCAGGCATCCCGCTCCACCGCGGGAAAGACGACTTCGCCAGCCTCACCGTCCTTGTTCGCGCGCTCACCGACGTACATTGTTCCGCAAGCCTGCAGCATCAGGAGCGCTGTGCCGGCACAAAGGCCGGTGACGCGTTTCATACTCTTCTTCATGATCCGTTGCCTCAGTTTCTAGCCCGGGAGCGCGCGCGCTCCCGGGCAACCAAAAAATGGGTACCTGGCGATTACCAGTGGAAACCCGCGCCGGCGGCTACGCCAACGGAGCCGCGGGTGTTTGCCGAACCCTGCAGTTTGTAGACCCATCGGCCGTTCTCGGATTGCGCCGACATGCCGATCGCCAGCGCGGATTGCCCGCGATAGCCTGCGACACCCGCGGCCAGCATGCTCCGGCCAGGCAGGGACGCCTGCGGAATGCCCGCCATGGCCATGGCTGCCGCGGTGCCCGCGTTGGCATCGCGCTCGTAGCGGTCCAGGTCGCCGCGCAGCCGGTTGATCTGCGTGTCGGTGTACTGGTTCGCCTGGGATACCGCGCTGCTGACGCCGTTGCTCAACTGCTGGACATTGACCGCATCCGTAGCGGCAACGCCGTTTGCCACGTTGTGAACGGCCACCGGTGACGTGGTATTGGCGCCGCCCATGGTGACGCTGTTGTAGTTGGTCGAACCATCGGCGTTCTTGTCATAGCGCACGCTGCCGTTCTCCGACGCCTTGAGCTGCCCCACATTGACCGCGTCTGTCGTTGCCGTGCCTGCCGCCACATTGGCGATCTGGCGCTCGGCGCCAGCGCTGCCGACCGAAACCACATTGCTGCGGCCGCCATCGCTGGAACCGGCTCCCAGGGCGACGGAGTTCTGGCCGCTGGCCACTGCGCCATTGCCCAAGGCAGTGCTGCCGGCTCCGGTCGCTTGGCTCTGGTTGCCCACCGCGGTACTGTTGGCGCCGGATGCCATGGATCCGGAACCGCCGGCGGCAGAGTTCGCGCCGGTGGCGGAAGGTGACGGCGTGTTGGTATCCTTGCTGACCTGGAACATGCCCGCAGCGCCATTGTGGATGTTGGTAATGTCGCTCGAAATGCTTTCGATCCGGGTATCCGTATACTCGTTGGCGGCCTTCACCGCACCATCGAGCTGGCGCAGATTTACGGCATCGGTGGCATTCTTTCCGTCCGCCACATTGCTGATGGTGCGCGTTTCGCCGGTCTGTGCATTGCCGACGGATACGGTACCGGCCGTGTCGTTCTGCACGTTCGAGTACTTGCCCGTATAGCTCTCCGCGCCTCGACCGCCATCGCTCGCGCCGTTGCCAAGCGCCACGCTGCCGGATGCGCTGGCCGCGGCACCGTTACCAACCGCGGTGCTGCCGGCTCCGGACGCGACCGCGCCATTGCCCAAGGCTACGCTGGCGTTGCCCGATGCGCTGGTGTTGTTCCCGACAGCCATGGCATCGGCGCCGGAAGCCACTGCGTTCGCGCCGCCCGCCACCGATTTCACTCCCAGCGCGCTTGGTGCCGGTGTGTTGTAGTCCTGGCTCACCTGGAACATGCCGACGGCGCCGTTGGCGATGCTTGTAATGTTGGCGTTGACCGCTTTCAGCTGGCGCACGTTGACTGCGTCGGTGTCTTCCGCACCGGCTTCCACGCCGGTAATGCGGCGGTTGCCCACGTTCACCTCGCCTGTTGCGGTGCCGCCGACCATATAGGCGGCGTTGCCCAGGGTGGTGCCGTCCGCCACTGAATTGGCGCCCAGCGCTACGCTGCCGGCGGCTGTCGCCCTGGCGTTGCGGCCGATCGCCACCGCGTCTGCCGCGGTACTGCTTGCGCCATAACCCACCGCCGTGGCGCCCGCCACCGTGGCATGCGCATCGTCCGCTGCCAGGCCCGTGTCGTTGGTGCGCACATACTTCACCCCGCGGCCGTTCTGCGCCACATAGGTGTTGCTGGTGTCGCCCGCCACATTGGTGATGGTGTCGCCCAGGTTCGTGATGCTGGTGGTGTTCTGCTCCACCTTCTGGTTGGTCGCATGCAGTTGCGCGCCGTTCACCGCGTCGGTGCTGGTCGCGCTCACGTCGCCCTGGTGCACGTTGGTGATCCTGGTGCCGCCGGTCACGCCGCCGTCCGCCGATGCCGTGCCGCCCAGCGTGACGCTGCCCTTGCTCGCGTCGTCGTACTTCACCGCGTTCTCGGCAACCTGCTCCACATTGCTCGCCACGCTCTTCAACTGGGCAACGTTCACCGCATCCGTATCGACCGCGCCAGCCGCCACGTTCGAGATCCGGCGCTCGGCGCCTGCCCGGCCCACCGAGACTTCGCCCATCGCCGTGCCACCCACCGCGTATGCCGCCTGGTCCAGCTTGCTGCCGTCGGCCAGCGACCCGCGGCCGATCGCCACGCTCTGCGCATGGCTGGCGGTGGCGCCATAGCCCAGCGCCGTGGCGCCTGCCACCGTGGCATGCGCATCGTCCGCTGCCAGGCCCGTGTCGTTGGTGCGCACATACTTCACCCCGCGGCCGTTCTGCGCCACATAGGTGTTGCTGGTGTCGCCCGCCACGTTGGTGATGGTGTCGCCCAGGTTCGTGATGCTGGTGGTGTTCTGCTCCACCTTCTGGTTGGTCGCATGCAGTTGCGAGCCGTTCACCGCGTCCGTGCTGGTCGCGTTCACATCGCCCTGGCCCACATTGGTGATCTTCTGCGCCGTGCCGCTGCCGTGGCTCGCGTCATAGGCATTGAGCGACCCATTCCACTGCAGTGCGTCCTGCTGCAGCGCGCCGATATTGGTGGTGTTGCTCGTTACCCGGCCATCGATGTTCGTCACATTCTGGTTGGTCGCGTGCAATTGCGCGCCGTTCACGGCGTCCGTACTGGTCGCGCTCACGTCGCCCTGGTGCACATTGGTGATCCTGGTGCCGCCGCTCACGCCACCGTCCACCGATGCCGTGCCGCCCAGCGTGACGCTGCCCTTGCCCGCGTCGTCGTACTTCACCGCGTTCTCGGCAACCTGCTCCACATTGCTCGCCACGCTCTTCAACTGGGCAACGTTCACCGCGTCCGTATCGACCGCGCCAGCCGCCACGTTCGAGACCCGGCGCTCGGCGCCTGCCCGGCCCACCGAGACTTCGCCCATCGCCGTGCCACCCACCGCGTATGCCGCCTGGTCCAGCTTGCTGCCGTCGGCCAGCGACCCGCGTCCGATCGCCACGCTCTGCGCATGGCTGGCGGTGGCGCCATAGCCCAGCGCCGTGGCGCCTGCCACCGTGGCGTGCGCATCATCCGCGGCCAGGCCCGTGTCGTTGGTGCGCACATACTTCACCCCGCGGCCGTTCTGCGCCACATAGGTGTTGCTGGTGTCGCCCGCCACGTTGGTGATGGTGTCGCCCAGGTTCGTGATGCTGGTGGTGTTCTGCTCCACCTTCTGGTTGGTCGCATGCAGTTGCGAGCCGTTCACCGCGTCCGTGCTGGTCGCGTTCACATCGCCCTGGCCCACATTGGTGATCTTCTGCGCCGTGCCGCTGCCGTGGCTCGCGTCATAGGCATTGAGCGACCCATTCCACTGCAGTGCGTCCTGCTGCAGCGCGCTGATGTTGGTGGTGTTGCTCGTTACCCGGCCATCGATGTTCGTCACATTCTGGTTGGTCGCGTGCAGTTGCGCGCCGTTCACCGCGTCGGTGCTGGTCGCGCTCACGTCGCCCTGGTGCACATTGGTGATCCTGGTGCCGCCGGTCACGCCGCCGTCCGCCGATGCCGTGCCGCCCAGCGTGACGCTGCCCTTGCTCGCGTCGTCGTACTTCACCGCGTTCTCGGCAACCTGCTCCACATTGCTCGCCACGCTCTTCAGTTGAGCAACGTTCACCGCATCCGTATCGACCGCGCCAGCCGCCACGTTCGAGATCCGGCGCTCGGCGCCTGCCCGGCCCACCGAGACTTCGCCCATCGCCGTGCCACCCACCGCGTATGCCGCCTGGCCCAGCTTGCTGCCGTCGGCCAGCGACCCGCGGCCGATCGCCACGCTCTGCGCATGGCTGGCGGTGGCGCCATAGCCCAGCGCCGTGGCGCCCGCCACCGTGGCGTGCGCATCGTCCGCTGCCAGGCCCGTGTCGTTGGTGCGCACATACTTCACCCCGCGGCCGTTCTGCGCCACATAGGTGTTGCTGGTGTCGCCCGCCACATTGGTGATGGTGTTGCCCAGGTTCGTGATGCTGGTGGTGTTCTGCTCCACCTTCTGGTTGGTCGCATGCAGTTGCGAGCCGTTCACCGCGTCGGTGCTGGTCGCGTTCACATCGCCCTGGCCCACATTGGTGATCTTCTGCGCCGTGCCGCTGCCGTGGCTCGCGTCATAGGCATTGAGCGACCCATTCCATTGCAGTGCGTCCTGCTGCAGCGCGCTGATATTGGTGGTGTTGCTCGTTACCCGGCCATCGATGTTCGTCACATTCTGGTTGGTCGCGTGCAGTTGCGAGCCGTTCACCGCGTCCGTACTGGTCGCGCTCACGTCGCCCTGGTGCACATTGGTGATCCTGGTGCCGCCGGTCACGCCGCCGTCCACCGATGCCGTGCCGCCCAGCGTGACGCTACCCTTGCCCGCGTCGTCGTACTGCACCGCGTTATCCGCTACCGCGCGCAGCTGGTTCACATTGACCGCATCCGTGCCGTTGGTTCCGCCTGCCACATTCTTGATCTGGCGCTCCATGCCGGCGGCGCCGATCGACAGGGCGCCCCCCGCGGCAATCGCATCGCCGCTGAACAGCGCCGGACCCGCGGCGTTGGCGGCGCCCACGCTCCCGGAGCCCAGCGCGACGCTGTTGGCGACATCCGTCGTGGTGCCCGCGCCCAGTGCCACGGATCCGGTGCCGCTCGCTCTCGTCTGGCCGACAGCATCAAGGCCGGCCCGTGCTGCAAAGGCCGCACGCGAATCCGATGCGCCAATAGCAATGGAGCGAGATCCCGAAGCATTGGCCGAGTAGCCGACCGCGATACCGCTGTCGCCATCGGCCAGCGAGTTGCGGCCGACCGCCACGGCCTGCACGCGGCTGGCGGTGGCGCCGTAGCCCACCGCCGTGGCGCCCGCCGCCAGGGCATGCGCATCGTCCGGAGGCAGGCCCGTGTCGTTGGTGCGCACATACTTCACCCCGCGGCCGTTCTGCGCCACATAGGTGTTGCTGGTGTCGCCCGCCACGTTGGTGATGGTGTCGCCCAGGTTCGTGATGCTGGTGGTGTTCTGCTCCACCTTCTGGTTGGTCGCATGCAGTTGCGAGCCGTTCACCGCGTCGGTGCTGTTCGCGCTCACATCGCCCTGGCCCACATTGGTGATCTTCTGCGCCGTGCCGCTGCCGTGGCTCGCGTCATAGGCATTGAGCGACCCATTCCACTGCAGTGCGTCCTGCTGCAGCGCGCCGATATTGGTGGTATTGCTCGTTACCCGGCCATCGATGTTCGTCACATTCTGGTTGGTCGCGTGCAGTTGCGAGCCGTTCACCGCGTCGGTGCTGGTCGCGTTCACATCGCCCTGGCCCACATTGGTGATCTTCTGCGCCGTGCCGCTGCCGTGGCTCGCGTCATAGGCATTGAGCGATCCATTCCATTGCAGTGCGTCCTGCTGCAGCGCGCCGATATTGGTGGTGTTGCTCGTTACCCGGCCATCGATGTTCGTCACATTCTGGTTGGTCGCATGCAGTTGCGAGCCATTCACCGCGTCCGTGCTGGTCGCGCTCACATCGCCCTGGCCCACATTGGTGATCTTCTGCGGCGTGCCGCTGCCGTGGCTCGCGTCATAGGCATTGAGCGACCCATTCCATTGCAGTGCGTCCTGCTGCAGCGCGCTGATATTGGTGGTATTGCTCGTTACCCGGCCATCGATGTTCGTCACATTCTGGTTGGTCGCGTGCAGTTGCGAGCCATTCACCGCGTCCGTGCTGGTCGCGTTCACATCGCCCTGGCCCACATTGGTGATCTTCTGCGCCGTGCCGCTGCCGTGGCTCGCGTCATAGGCATTGAGCGACCCATTCCACTGCAGTGCGTCCTGCTGCAGCGCGCCGATATTGGTGGTGTTGCTCGTTACCCGGCCATCGATGTTCGTCACATTCTGGTTGGTCGCGTGCAGTTGCGCGCCGTTCACCGCGTCCGTGCTGTTCGCGCTCACGTCGCCCTGGTGCACATTGGTGATCCTGGTGCCGCCGCTCACGCCGCCGTCCGCCGATGCCGTGCCGCCCAGCGTGACGCTGCCCTTGCTCGCGTCGTCGTACTTCACCGCGTTCTCGGCAACCTGCTCCACATTGCTCGCCACGCTCTTCAGCTGAGCAACGTTCACCGCATCCGTATCGACCGCGCCAGCCGCCACGTTCGAGATCCGGCGCTCGGCGCCTGCCCGGCCCACCGAGACTTCGCCCGCTGCCGTGCCACCCACCGCGTATGCCGCCTGGCCCAGCTTGCTGCCGTCGGCCAGCGACCCGCGGCCGATCGCCACGCTCTGCGCATGGCTGGCGGTGGCGCCATAGCCCAGCGCCGTGGCGCCCGCCACCGTGGCATGCGCATCGTCCGCTGCCAGGCCCGTGTCGTTGGTGCGCACATACTTCACCCCGCGGCCGTTCTGCGCCACATAGGTGTTGCTGGTGTCGCCCGCCACATTGGTGATGGTGTCGCCCAGGTTCGTGATGCTGGTGGTGTTCTGCTCCACATTCTGGTTGGTCGCATACAGTTGCGAGCCGTTCACCGCGTCGGTGCTGGTCGCGCTCACGTCGCCCTGGTGCACGTTGGTGATCCTGGTGCCGCCGCTCACGCCGCCGTCCGCCGATGCCGTGCCGCCCAGCGTGACGCTGCCCTTGCCCGCGTCGTCGTACTGCACCGCGTTATCCGCTACCGCGCGCAGCTGGTTCACATTGACCGCATCCGTGCCGTTGGTTCCGCCTGCCACATTCTTGATCTGGCGCTCCTTGCCGGCGGCGCCGATCGACAGGGCGCCCCCTGCGGCAATCGCATCGCCGCTGAACAGCGCCGGACCCGCGGCGTTGGCGGCGCCCACGCTCCCGGAGCCCAGCGCGACGCTGTTGGCGACATCCGTCGTGGTGCCCGCACCCAATGCTACGGAACCCGTGCCACTCGCTCTCGTCTGGCTGGCCGCTTCATAGCTAGCCCCCCCTGAAACGCCGTCATTGCCCGCCGCGCGGGAATCCGCCGCACCGATGGCGATGGAGCGATATCCCGCCGCATTGGCTGAATGTCCCATCGCAATGCCGCTCTCGCCGTTGGCGTAGGCCACATTGCCGATCGCCGTCGCGTAGTCCGCCGTCGCTGCGGACTGACGCCCCAGTGCAAAACTGGTATTCCCGCTGGCCAGGGCAATCGTTCCCAGCGCGACGGCGGAGTTCTTGGTGGCCTGTGCACCCACCCCGATCGCGATGCCCGAATCGCTCGCGCCGGAACGATCACCGATTGCAACGGACGCACTGCCCGCATTTGCGCTATTGCCGATTGCGGTACTGCACCCGTTCTGGAGTACATACTGGACACTCGATCCAGGGTTGTTGCCCGGATTCTGCCGATTAACGAAATTGGTCCCGCAGTTTGTATCTACCGTTGCCGTCTTGCCATTGCCGCCATTGTTGTTGCCGGTCGTGCCCGATACGGCGGTCTGGCCGACAGCGTAGGGAACGGCCAGCATGCCCGCAGCCGCCAGGATGGTTCGTGCCACTATTTGACGGCGGCGCTCCGAACGGCCGGCTTTTCCCCTGGACTTGCAATCCTCGCCCACGGCAACATAGGTGCCTGTGCGCTCATTCCATATGGTCTTGTAGGTACGGTTCACGTCGATTCCCATCGAGAGGGAAGCCATCTCTTGCCAGGCACTCGCGAAAGGCGCGGAGAGTGCAATATCAGAGTGCTTCGCGGTTCTTTACGAAAGTGCATCCATCGCTGCGAGTCGCTTCGATAGGGAGGATTCAAGCAAAGCGGGTGCACAAACACGTCGCTCAGCCGGTCCCAGACTCACATCCAGGGAGGCACTGGTCATTGCCCAAACGAGGAACAGTTGGACTGGCCGCAGATTGCCTCGGACCATGGAGCCGGCGTTTTGCGCAAAGAACAAAATGTTTTGCTAAATGACAAAAGCGTCAAAATAAATGCAAACAAATGCAACGCCTCAAATGTTAGACTCTTCAATAAGAGGGTCGCGTGCTAGTCTCCCGGCTGTGTTAAGAAGCGCCGCATTTTCGGATCGATGGCGCCCTACATGCACCGCCTTTCCGGAGATTCGCCAGCGTTCAGGAAACCGGATTTCCAGCGCAGCGGCGTTGGCACGAGAATCGCACCACGCAGCGTCAATCGGCCGCGGTCACGGCAACTGGCGCCGGCATTTTTATAGAAAGAAAAAAAGGAGAATCCGTAGCCATCGGCTATCGGATGGCTCTATCGGGAGAGCGGAGAAGATCCGTGAAACAGGGTATTCAGGGAAATAGCCGCAGCATCGCCGACGATGCTGGAGAGAGACGGGACGGGCCGATTCGCCGTCAGCGCGACATTGCCGCCGCGGCGTTCATCTTTGATTGTTGCGGAATGCAGATGGGGGAACCCCCATATGATCGCGAAATGCAGTGGAAAAATTGGCGGTGCTGGTGAAACCGACTTCCTCCGCTATTGCGGCAATGCTCAGCGAAGTCCTGGCTAGCAAATGCCTTGCCTTCTTCATCCGTTCCAGCCGTATATATTCGAATACGGTAACACCGAGATTCCGCTGAAATGCCGAGGAAATCCGTCTTTTATCGACACCCAGAGCACGTGCCAGGTCCGGCAGCGTTGGTGGATCCGACAGCTTGGCGGAGAGATATCGCCTGGCGGCACGTACCAGTACCTGCTCCCTGTTCTCCGCTGCGCCGGTGTCGTCTTCGAGGATGCTTTTTGTTTCCGTCCGCTCCGCCAATCGCGAGGACAACTTCAGATGAATGCGCACCCTCTCAACCACCTCTTCCACTGCGTAGGGCTTGACGATGTAATCCACGCCGCCCTCTCGCAGCCCGGTCAGGCGCGCGCTGATCTCGCTGGATACGGTGAGAAAGATGACGGGAATGTTCTCGGTAACGGCGTTGGCCTTAAGCATGCGCGTGACGGCGAATCCATCCATCTTCGGCATCCTGACATCGAGCAGGATCAGGTCGGGAGCGAACGCAACGGCCCGGTCATAGCCCTGCATTCCATCGAATGCAATGCTGATCCGGCAACGGGAGTCCCGCAACGCCTCCACCAGCAGGCGGAGTTCATCCGGATTGTCATCGATAAGCAGGACATGGGGCTCTGGCAAGCGTTGCTGGTCTATTTCTGTCATATAGGAATTCACTGCATATCGCGGTGTGCAGACCTTTCATCATGCGCATCGAATCTGGCCCCTCAATCATAAATTCGGGATATCGGAAAATCGACCTCATAGCTCAGATCAAAGCATAGCTTAGCGCTCCGGCTTATTGATCATCAACCCCTCGGTAGAGCTATGCGGTTACGCCATTAAAATGCGACTGACATTTCTTATCGTTATTTTTTTCGCTTTCTCTGCCGTGGTTCGGGCCGGGACCGCTGGCGAGACGATCCCGGCGCAGGGGGCCGGAATTCTCCTCGGCCCGATCGGCGTCTTCGAGGATGTATCAGGCCTTCTGTCTATCGACACCGTACTTTCCCGTCCCGGCCCGCTCGCAGAAGCCACGTTCCTGCCAGGGGATCCCATCGCACTGCAATCACCCCGGGCAGACACCGTCTGGTGGCTGCGGTTTTCATTGCGCAACACGGCCTCGCGGAGCATCCCGCTACGGCTCTTGCTCGGACCACCTGGACTAAAGCGCGTCGATGCCTTTATAGAGAAGCAAGATGAGCGGCTGCACTTGCGCGCCGGCGCTGCAGTCCCGATGCAGGAGCACTCCCATGCGTCCCGTCTTCCATCGTTCTCTTTCCGGCTCGACCCCGGCGAGCAGGCCAACGTCCACATCCGGGTACAGAGCAGCCGTGCGATACAACTATTGCCACGCCTTTATCATGAGGAGGCATACCTGGCGAAGGAAGGGATCAGCCGGCTATGGGACGGCTTGCTCTTTGGCGGCTTGCTATCCCTGGGCTGGTGCGTGCTGCTGATCGCCCTGTTGTCGAGGCGCCTTGCATATCTGTGCCTGGGGCTGCTTTGCCTGGGAATCATGCTCTATGAGGCTTCCATTCGCGGCTACGCAAAGCTCTATCTCTGGCCCGATGCGACCGACTGGGGCCTTCGCAGCACCGCTGTGCTCGGCTATGGCTGCCTGGCGCTGTTCGCCTTCTTTCTTGGCAGCTTTGCCAAGAGCGAGAACATCGCCATGCGTGGCCGCGGATGCTTCCTGCTATTTGCATTCACGGAATGCGTACTGGCGAGCGCAGCCTTCATGAGCGATCTGCACGCCGTGGCTGTGGCCTCGGCCTACGCCAGCCTGTTCTTTTCCTTCTGCATCCTCATGGCCGCACTCCTCATGCTGAAGAATGCGGCTCCCACAGCAAGACTCGTACTGCTGACCGCCATCTTCTTCCTGCTGCACATCGGCTTGCGCACGATCGAGCGCCTCGACCAGACGCCTGGCTTTATCAGGCATCTCGGCATCGACGACGTGTCAACCGGCCCGGTTGCTGCCGTGTTTGGGCTTGGCATCACCCTGATCGTACTGGCGGCTTGGATCAACCACCTGCGGCTACAGAGAAAGGCGGCCCGCGACGACCTTGCTCTATGGCAGGAACAGGATCAACAACGGCTGAGGGATGAAGTCGCACGCCAGACACACGCCTTGAATCAGGCATTGCAATATGCCGACGCAAAGAACCGGCAAAAGAGCGAGATGCTCGGGTATATCAGCCACGACCTGCGCGCGCCGCTTGCGACCATTGTCGGCTATGCGCGCAGGCTGGGCAGGACCCTCCCCCCGGAGCAGAGCACATACGTGCAGGCCATCGAGCGCAGCGCAAACTATCAGCTCACGCTGATCGACGATCTCCTTGAGTATGCAAAGGGCGAGATCCAGCCTTTGCAACTGGCACCGGCACCGGTGGAGTTTTCCGCTCTCATGGAAGACATCGCTCAGTACGCACATGCGCTGAGCGCGCAACAGAGCAATGTCTTCATCCTCCATGCCGAGACGCCGCTACCAACGCACATTTCCATCGACAGCCGTCGGCTGCAGCAGGTGTTGCTGAACCTGTTGTCGAATGCCGCGAAATTCACGCGCCAGGGCTCAATCCGGCTGTCGGTCGGCGCTCACCGCCTGGAACGGAGCTGGCGGCTGCATTTCGATGTTGCGGATTCGGGAATCGGGATCGCGTCTCGAGACCAGCCCCACATCTTCAAGGTTTTCACCCAACTGGGGGTGGAACAGGGCGGTGTCGGCCTTGGTCTGTTTATTGCGCAGCGCATTGTTGAAGGCATGGGCGGGGCGCTGCAATTGAGCAGCAAACCCGGCGTCGGGAGCCGTTTCAGCTTTGCGATCGAGGCACCGTGCCTGGACGACGCCGTGCTGCCTGGGGGCGCCTTTTCAGCCATGGCATCTTCGCCGCCCGGGCACCTGCCTTTTCCCGCCGGCACGCCTTACCCCATTCCGCCGGCGCACGCACGGATGGATCTGGCTGGATTCGCCCGCGACGGGCATTTGACGGATATCGAGGAGTGGTTGCACCACATGAGCGGCTCGGAACCCTCATATCCTGATTTTCTCGCCGAGATGCATGCTGCCCTGCAGGTTCTCGACCTGGAGCGGGTCGAATCGCTGGCCCTGCTTCCCGATAGTCCCGCCGCGTACCGGTTTGCCATGGCAGCGGAAGGCATCGCCCGGCCTTCACCGGATGCGGCAGCAACAAATCATCCCCCCACGGAATCCCTTTCGACAGCAACCTGAATCGTGTCAAAATCCTTGGCCTTTTGCCTGCCCTGCCAGCGTTCGACCGCCCGGGCATGCAAGCGTGTCATCGCACAGACTTGCAAGAGCAGGAAGAGCCGGCGTGCAGATGATCTCCCTGAGCCAATCTCGAAGCGGATGGAATCGACATGCGGTTTTCGACAAGGTACGCCGTCGCGGCGGCGCTGCTATGTTCTGGAGCCATGCTCAACCGCGGCTTCGCCGCGCAGAACCCCCAAGAGCAGAAAGAAGGCGAAGGCGGGCGGTTCCTTCGCTACAGTTCCACCCAGATCTGGGTGGAACCCACCGCGGAAGAGCGCACCACCTACGAGCACGCGCGCGATTTCACGCTGCAGCGCAGTTCGACGCGGGCGGCCTTGCAAGCCTGCCAGGCCGCGCTCGAAAGCCTGGGCTATAAGCGGCTGGAGGCGGAGCCGAATTTCGGCCTGGTCCAGGGCGTCCTCAATGAAAAGCTTGTCAGCACCGGCAGGGAAATCCTGCGCGGGGTATTGAAGTCGAAGATGGGGCTTCCCGGCAGGGCGGACCATCAGACGACCGAAGCGCTGGTCACGGTGGCGCCGGGCGCATCGCAGGGTGACGTGCTGGTCAGGGTCCGTTTGCGCGTGACCATCTGGGACAGCAATGGCGATTCGCGCACCACCATCGTGGTGGACCCGCAGGCCTATCGCGGCTTCTTCACCAAGCTCGAGCAGACGCTGGAGGCAGCCAGATAGCATCTGGGCCGTGGCTGGCGCCGCGGGTCGCCGGATGATCGGACGGCCGCCGGAATCGGGAGGGCATGGCCGCAGCGGGAATGGAGGTACTGCGGCTGCGGGAAAATGCCATGGCGGATCTCGACCCCTATAAAGGCGGTGTGCTGCCGGGTTCCTGGGCTTGGGTTGAGACAGGTCTGCAGGGCCTGAATCAGGTCCCTGCAACGGCAACAGGTCCTGCTGAAAATCAAATGCCTCCATGTACCCAAGAACCCGACACCACTCCGCCTTTGGAGGTAGTTTCAATTTGAAGTAAAGCGGTGCCGGCTGGGCGCGCGGCCGCAGGCAATACAAGGGCACGACAAGGCCGCGCAACAACGCCAGCAACGTTCTGAAAAACGACCGCTCAAGGCGACAGCTGACGGAGACGGCCTCGGCATCATCTCGCCAACCGGGCGCCCGGCCACAAACGCACGGCCAGTGCGCCCAGGGCGGTCGCGGTGGACAACGCCGTGACGGCCAGCCAGCCCCAGTGGCCCAGCATGAAGCTGCCCAGCGCGGCGCCCGTGGACATCCCCGCGAACATGCCGACGAACAGCACCGCATTGAGACGGCTGCGGGCGCCGGGTTCGATACCGTAGACGATGGTCTGGTGCGCCACCAGCGTGACCTGCACGCCAAGGTCGAAGCCCAGCGCACTGGCCGCGATCATCCAAAGGCGTGCATGCGGCGCCAGTAGCGGCGAGAACAACATCCCGGCGAAGGAAACCGCGGCCAGCCCGGCCCCCAGGCGGGTGACCAGTTCGGGCCCCCGGCGGTCGGCCAGCCGGCCGGCCAGCGGTGCGGCTAGCGCGCCGGCCGCACCGGCCAGGCCGAATGCCCCTGAGGCCGCACTGCCCAGATGGAAGGGCGCGCCATGCAGCATGACCGCCAGGGTCGACCAGAACGCACTGAAGCCAACCGAAAGCAGCCCCTGCGCCAGCGTGGCACGGCGCAGGGCGCCATGCCGGCGCCACAGCCCGGCCAGCGAGCCGAGCAGGGCACGGTACGACAGATGCGTGGTGGGCTGGAAGCGCGGCAACGCGCGCCAGGCAACCGCGCCCATCAGGGCAATGCTGGCCGCCGCGATCACGAACATGATCCGCCAGCCGAAGCGCTCCGCCACAAAGCCGCTGACCACGCGGGAGAGCAGGATGCCCATCAGCAGGCCCGTCATGACGGTGCCCACGACCTTGCCCCGGTGCGACTCGGGAGCCAGCGTGGCCGCCGCCGGCACGATGTCCTGGGCCATCGTCGCGGCCAGGCCGATCGCCAGGCTGGCCGCCAGCAGCAGCCCGATGCCGGAGGCCGCGCCGCTTGCCAGCAGCGCGGCGCTGAGCACGGCGGCCTTGGCCAGGATGATGCGGCGGCGGTCAAAGCGGTCGCCGAGCGGCGCCAGCAGCAGGATGCCCAGCGCGTAGCCGAGCTGCGTCAGCGTGGGCACCAGCCCCAGCGCCCCGCCGGAGACGCCGATATCGGCGCTCAGCACGCCGAGCATGGGCTGGCTGTAATAGAGCGAGGCCACCGCAAGACCGGCGCCGGTGGCCAGGAGCAGGACCAGCCGGGTGGGCAGGCGGTCCGCGGCGGCTTGGCCCGTGGCTGGATACATGCCTGCATTGGCATGCGCAACTCGAATGGAAGACATAAGGTAAACCCCAGATCGGAAAACGAGTCTGGAGTTTGCCGCCCGGTCAGATCACGCGGTAGTACTGCAATTCGCACAATTGCTATACGCTTTGCGTATGAAAGCCCCTCCTACCACGCCCGCGAAAGCCGCGGCGCCGCGTGCTGGCGTCCTCCCGACGTCATCCTCGACCGACCGCGTCGAGCTGATGCAGACCTTCGTGCGCATAGTCGAAGCCGGCAGCCTGTCGGCAGCCGCTGCGCAGATGGGGACCACGCAGCCCACGGTAAGCCGCCGCCTGCAGATGCTGGAGCGTTCGCTGGGCCTGCGCCTGCTGCAACGCTCGACGCATGCCATGAAACTCACCGAGGATGGCGAGCGTTGCTTCGAGCGCGCCAAGGAACTGGTCGCCGGCTGGGCGGCATTCGAGTCCGACCTGCGCGGCGCCGGCGACGAGCCCGAGGGCACGCTGCGCGTGTTCGTGCCGCATGCATTCGGCCAGCAGCACCTGGTCGGGCCGCTGGCGGACTTCCTCAACCGTCACCCGCGGGTGAGCGTCGAATGGCTGCTGCATGACAGGACACCGGATTTCATCGCCGAAGGCATCGACTGCGCCATCCACGTGGGCGAGGTAAGCGACCCGTCGGTGGTGGCGATCCGGCTGGCCGAAGTCCCCCGCATCGTCGTGGCCGCCCCCGCCATGCTGCAAGGCCGCGCCTTGCCCGTGGATATGGACGAACTCGCCGGCCTGCCCTGGCTATCGCTGCGCACTTTCTATCGCAACGAGGTAGCGCTCACGCATACGGTCACCGGCGAAACCCGGCGCCTCGCGTTCCGCCCGCGCGTGTCCACCGATAGCCTTTACGCCTTGCGCAGCGCCGCGGCCATGGGGCTGGGGGTCTGCGTAGCCTCGGCGTGGATGCTGGCGGACGACCTCGCGCAAGGCCGGCTGCTCCACCTGGTGCCGCAGTGGCAGGCGCCGCCGCTGCCGATGTACCTGGTCTACCCGTATGCGCGCTTCTATCCGGCCAAGCTGCGCCGCTTTGTGGAGACGATGCGGCAGGCCGTGCCCGCGGCGATGGCGGGGACGGCCGCGCAGGCAGGATAGCTAGCCACGATCGCTTGCATCCAGGGGTTGATGGATTCCCATATTTGAGATATTTTCCCCAATATGAAAAACCCAAACCCCGACGACGACGCCACGCTCGACCGCCAGATCGCCCAGCGCCTCAAGGGCCTGCGCGCCGAGAGAAGCTGGTCGCTGGATGAACTGGCGAAACGCAGCAGCGTCAGCCGCGCTACCCTGTCCCGGCTGGAAAACGCGGAAGCGAGTCCGACGGCGAGCGTGCTGGGCAAGCTCTGCGCCGCCTACGGCCTGACCATGTCGCGGCTCATGCGCATGGTGGAAGACGACTTTGCCCCGCTGATCCCCCGCAGCGGGCAAACCCTGTGGACTGACCCGGAAAACGGCTTCCGGCGGCGCTCCGTGTCGCCACCGGCAACGACCCTGGCCGGCGAGGCCCTGGAGTGCGAACTCGGACCGGACACGCGCATCGCCTACGACGGCACCCCCAGGCCAGGACTGGAGCATCACCTGCTGATGATGGAGGGCGAGCTGGCAGTCACCGTCGACGGGCAAACCCATCACCTGCGGCCCGGAGACTGCCTGCGCTACCAGCTCTTCGGCCCGAGTGCCTTCGCTACCCCTGCGCAGTCGGCAGCCAGATACCTCCTGTTTATCGTGTGAGACAACATGGGCATAGACACGCAAGCCACCCTCTCGCTCCTCCCGGCGGACCAGATCGCATGCCATCTTGGCGAACTGGCGGCGCTGCTGCACGCCTGCGTGCGGGACGGCGCCAGCATCGGTTTTGTGCAGCCGTTCACGGCGGGCGACAGCGAGGCCTTCTGGACGGGCAATGTGCTGCCGGCGGTGCGGGGCGGCGCCCGGCTGCTATTGGTTGCGCGGCAGGGCGGCAGGATCGCGGGATCGGTACAGCTGGACTACGACACGCCCCCCAACCAGCCTCACCGCGCCGAAGTCCGCAAGCTGCTGGTCCACCCCGATCATCGCCGCCAGGGTATTGCGCAGGCATTGATGGCCGAACTCGAGCGCCTGGCAAGGCAGCGCGGGCGCAGCCTGCTGACGCTGGACACGCGCACCGGCGACAAGGCAGAGCCGCTCTACGCCTCGCTAGGCTACGTGGCCGCCGGCGTCATTCCGGGCTACTGCCGCGCCCCATCCGAAGACCGGCTGGATCCGACCACGATCATGTACAAGGCGCTCTGACCGGATCGCGGCCCCTTCAGAGCGAATCGGGCACTTTCTCCAGGTCTTTCATCCACACCACGGACTCCGAGTCGCTGGGCGCACGCCAGTCGCCGCGGGGCGACAGCGAGCCGCCCGAACCCACCTTGGGCCCGTTCGGCACGCAGGAACGCTTGAACTGGCTGGTGCGGAAAAACCGGTCGAGGAAGATGCCGAGATTGCGCTTGATGTCCGCCACCGTGTATTGGTTGCGGGTCACGTGCTGGCCATCCGGCCAGTTGCCCTGCTCGCGATCGCCCCACGCGGCGAGGGCGAGGAAGGCGATCTTGGTGGGCGTGAAGCCGAAGCGCAGCGTGTAGTACAGGTTGAAATCCTGCAACTCGTACGGACCGATGAAGTGCTCGGTCTTCTGCTGGGGTGCATTGGCCGAATCGCCCGGCACCAGCTCGGGGCTGATCTCCGTCTCCAGCACATCGATCAGCACGTCCGAGCCGGCATCGCCGATCTGCCCGGTCTCCGCCACCCAGCGCACCAGGTGCGAGATCAGCGTCTTCGGCACGCTGCCATTCACGTTGTAATGCGACATATGGTCGCCCACGCCATAGGTGCACCAGCCCAGCGCCAGTTCGCTCAGGTCGCCGGTGCCGATCACGATGGCATGGCTGGAATTGGCGAAACGGAACAGGTGGTTGGTGCGCTCGCCGGCCTGCACGTTCTCGAACGTCACGTCGTAGACGGGCTTGCCGGATGCGTAGGGGTGCTCGAGATCCTTGAGCATTTCAAGGCAGCTCGGCCGGATGTCGATTTCCTTCGCGGCGCAGCCGACCACTTCCATCAGCTTCCTGGCCTGGAGCAGCGTGCGGTCGCTGGTGGCGAAACCGGGCATGGTGATGCCGATGATGTTGGTGCGGGGCAGCTTCAGGCGGTCCATGGCCTTCGCGCATACCAGCAGAGCATGCGTCGAATCCAGGCCGCCGGATACGCCGATCACCACCTTGGAAATGCCGCTGGACGACAGCCGCTGCACCAGCGCCTGCACCTGGATGTTATAGACCTCGCTGCAACGCTCGTCGCGCCGCCTTGCGTCCGCCGGCACGTAGGGGAACCGCGCAATCGCCCTGCGCAGGGGCAGGGCTTGGTCCGCCGCCGTCTCGAGCACGAAGGGAACGACCCTGAACTTCGCGACCTCCGCGCCATGCCGCCGGACCGAGTGGCCGAACGTGGTCTGGTGCATGCGCTCGCGCGACAGGCGCTCCAGGTCGATATCGGCAAAGGTCAGGTGCGCGCTGTCGGCGAACCGTTCGGACTCGGCCAGCAGGTCTCCGTTCTCATAGATCAGCGCCTGCCCGTCCCATGCCAGGTCGGTGGATGATTCGCCCTTGCCGGCCGAGCTGTACAGGTAGGCTGCCAGGCACCGCGCCGATTGCTGGCTGACCAGCTGATGGCGATAGCCGGACTTGCCGACGACGATATTGGACGCGGACAGGTTGACGAGCACGGTCGCGCCCGCCAGCGCCGCGAACGACGACGGCGGCACCGGCACCCAGACATCCTCGCAGATCTCGACGTGGAAGCGGAAGAACGGAATGTTCTGCGCTTCGAACAACAGGCCGGCGCCGAACGGCACCTTGCTGCCGTTGAGCGTCACCTCGCTCGCCGTGGCGTTGTCGGCCGAGCTGAATTGCCGCGCCTCGTAGAATTCCCAGTAGTTCGGCAGGTAGGTCTTGGGAACGACGCCCAGGACCCTGCCACCCGCCACCACTGCCGCGCAGTTGAACAGCAAGTGTTCGACCCGCAGCGGCAACCCCACCACCAGCGTGGTGGGGATCGTCCTGGAGGCCTCGACAATCTCCGACAGTGCTGCCTCGCAGGCATCGAGCAAGGCCCGCTGATGAAAAAGGTCGTCGCAGGTGTAGGCCGACAAGCCGAGTTCCGGAAAGGCCACCAGCGCCGCGCCCTGGGCGGCGGCGTCCCTGGCCATCGCGATGGTCCCGGCCGCATTGAAGGCGGGATCGGCCACGCGGCAAACAGGCACGCCGACCGCCACGCGCGCGAACCCGTGGGAGTAGAGATTCAGGAAGGTATTCGGTAACTTGCTGGTCATGTCAATTATCCTTGCGCCGCCACGGCAGGGCGGTTCAGCGCGGCAAACGCCGGGGGCTGAAGTTGGTCAAGCAGTACATGACGCAATTCTACGATGCGCACCCTGTCCTTGCCCGGGCCTGCGCCGCGGCGCAGCGGCTTCGCGTGCTTGTCCGGCGCGGGCCATCGCGCCGCAAGCCGCGCCGGTGACCTGCACCGTCGCCGTGCGGGCAGGGCGGGACATGGGCTGCGGCGGCACGTCGGAAGTCAGGCCGGACGGGCCGGCCAGCGCCGGCCAGCGCCGGCCAGATACGCCAGGTGATCCGGTCGCCTGTTTTGCGCCGCGTTGCAAATGGTTCGGCTAGTCTTCGGTTTCCCCGCCGCCCAGCAGGCGGGCGATCTTGTCGGCCGCGGCCGGGGCGAACTGCAGCACGCACTCCCGCGTCAACGCGAGCGTGTACGAGAAGGCCATCGCGCGATCCTCGAAGGTGCGCTTGAGCATGAAATGCGCGGCGGGCACGGCGCCATCGGCCAGCCTGGACAAACGGACCAGTGCGCCCCAGTTCCCGTCCTCCACCCGCAGGATATCCACTTCGATGGCATATCCCGCCTCGATATACGTCCTGGCCGGTCCAGCCAGCCGGCGTTCCGGTTTGTCGAGCCCCATCTCGTTCCTCCACGATTCGAGCCATGCTTTACGTCGCCATGCCCGTTGCCGGGCATGGCAATACCGGTCCGTGGCGGCGGGCTCCCCCCGCTGCCACGGCCGTACTGCTTGCGTGTCAGGCACGCACTGCGCCGGCCAACCGGTTCGCTGCCGGCGGCGGCGCGCTGGACTGGCGCACGACCAGGCCACCGGGAAAGCACAGGCGGAGCGGCGCCAGCGCCGGTTGCGACAGCCTGGGCATGACCCGGCGCACCATCGCCGCAGCCATGAAGCCCGCAATCTTGTTCGACCGGCTCACGGTGCGGCCGGTGGGCATGACAAAGGCGATGCGCCGGTGTCCCGGCCCGGCCGGACGGGAAGCCGCCAGGTGCCCGGCCTGGAAACTGTCGGGCGCAGCGTGGTCGATGCGGGCCGGCACGTCCCGGCCGGCGCCGCCGTCATAGCTCGCCATCGCCAGTCCCTGCCGCGCAAGCGCCGCGAACTGCGGCTCGCCGGTCAGCGGCGGCACGGTGATCACGCCGTGCACGCCGAAGGACAGCAGATCGTCGAGCATACGCGCTTCCTGCTCATAGGCAAGTACCGGCCAAAGCAAGCACGGTCCGGCGGGCGGGCAGGCGCCCACGCCTTGCCGCGCGGAATTCGACAGCAAGACGCGGAGTGATGCATGTCCGATTCTCGTCTAGAGTTTGCTCGTCGACACACCCCAAAGGAGAAAAGCATGACAGCCGCACGGCATTCGCCCGACCAGGACAGGCTCGCCGCGCTTCCCTTGCGCGATGCGGTAGCAAACGCCGGCATGCTCGCAGCCGGACCGGCCGAAATTGACCGGCACGTCGACGCGCTGGCCTGGGACGAGATCGCGCGGGACCTCGACCGTCAGGGCTGGGCCCTCGTCCCGGGCCTGCTGGCCGCGCACGCGTGCGCTGCGCTGGCCGCGCTCTACCCGCGCGACGATCTCTTCCGTTCGCGGGTGACGATGAGCCACCACGGTTTCGGCCGTGGCGAGTACAAATATTTCAGCTATCCCCTGCCCGGCCTCATCGAAGGCCTGCGCGGCGCGCTCTACCCGCATCTGGCGCCGCTTGCCAATCGCTGGAACCAGGCCATGGGCATCGACGTGCGCTACCCGGCCCGGCACGCGGATTTTCTGCGCCGCTGCCATGATGCCGGGCAGGCGCGGCCCACGCCGCTGATCCTCCAATACGGGCCGGACGACTACAACTGCCTGCACCAGGACCTGTATGGCGAGCATGTCTTCCCGATCCAGGTGGCCATCCTGCTGTCCGAACCGGGCCAGGACTTTAGCGGCGGCGAGTTCGTGCTGACCGAGCAGCGCCCGCGCATGCAGTCGCGCGCCGAGGTGGTGCCGCTGCGCCAGGGCGACGCGGTGGTGTTCGCAGTGAACCAGCGCCCGGTGCAGGGCACGCGTGGCAGCTACCGGGTCAAGCTGCGCCATGGCGTGAGCCGGCTGCGCTCGGGCCAACGGCATACGGTGGGGATCATCTTCCACGATGCTGAATAAGGCATGTGGAAAGAGGAAAAAAAGGGAAAAAAGGGGCCCGCGCGGCACCCGTGGAATTTGACCGCAAGACCCGGAGTGCGCAGCCCGCGGCATCGGCTTACAGTGAGCACCATGAAACGCCAGCAAACACCACGCAGGATGACCGCCATGCAAACGTCCTCCACCTCCACCTCCGCCGAGCACGACCCGCGCTGGGCGCGCGTACTTGCACGCGACCCGGCGGCCGATGGCGCCTTCGTCTATGCCGTGAAGACCACCGGCATCTACTGCCGGCCAAGCAGCCCGTCGCGCCTGCCGCGCCCGGAGAACGTGGAGTTCTTCGACACGCCTGCTGCGGCCGAAGCCGCCGGCTACCGCCCGAGCAAGCGGGCGGTAGCCGATCAGACGACGATGGCGGCGCAGCATGCCGCCATCGTCGCCGAGGCCTGCCGGTGCATCGAACGCGCGGACAACCCTCCCACGCTGGACGCACTCGCCGCGCAGGCGGGCCTGAGCCCCTATCACTTCCACCGCGTCTTCAAGGCGGTCACCGGACTCACGCCCAAGGCCTACGCCGACGCGCACCGCGCGCGCAAGCTGCGCACGCGGCTGGGCCGCAGCGGCTCCGTCACCGAGGCCATCTACGACGCAGGTTTCAACTCGAACAGCCGCTTCTACGAGGCTTCGGACCAGATGCTTGGCATGACGGCCAGCCGGTATCGCGCCGGGGGCGCCAACACCGATATCCGCTTTGCCGTGGGGGAGTGCTCGCTCGGCTCCATCCTGGTGGCGCAAAGCGAGCGCGGCGTCTGCGCGATCCTGCTGGGCGACGATCCCGACGCGCTCGCGCGCGAACTGCAGGACCAGTTCCCCAAAGCCAACCTGATCGGCGGGGATGCCGGCTTCGAGCAGTTGATCGCCCGGGTGGTGGGCCTGATCGAGGCGCCGTCGCTGGGCCTGGACCTGCCGCTGGATGTGCGCGGCACCGCCTTCCAGGAACGCGTCTGGCAGGCGCTGCGGGAAATCCCCGCCGGCACCACCGCCAGCTACGCCGAGATCGCCGCACGCATCGGCGCGCCCAGGGCCATGCGGGCGGTGGCGCAGGCCTGCGGCGCAAACCATATCGCTGTGGCCATCCCCTGCCATCGCGTGGTGCGCAGCGACGGCCAGCTCTCGGGCTATCGCTGGGGCGTGGAGCGCAAGCGCGAACTGCTGGACAGGGAAGCGCAGCCGTGAGCCGGACCTGCGCGCCAGCCGTTCATCAATCGTCGAAGTCCCACATCCGGTGCAGATCCAGACGCAGCCGGCTGTCGGCCTCCAGCGCATCGACCAGCGCCACGCGTTCGGCCAGGGTGGTGTCGGCCAGCGCGCGGCGGATCATCAGCAGCTCGCCCAGGCCGGTTTCACCTGCCGTATAGGCGCGCGCCGTACGCGCCGCGGCGCTGCGCTGCAGTGCCAGCGCCTCGGCCTGCGCGAGGGCGGCGGCCCGCTTGCCCTCCAGCCCGCGGTACAGCACCTCGAACTCGGCGCCGATGCGGCGCTCCACCGCCAGGCGGCGGCGGGCGGCGGCTTCGGCATCCGCCGCGGCCGCGAGCGCCGCCGAACGCCGGTGTGCCGAGCCAAGCGGCATGCTGACGCTCACGCCGGCAATCCGCTCGGCGCCACCCCGCTCGACCGTGACGAACATGCCCACGGTCGGGTCAGGCCTGCGCTCCAGGTCGGTGCGCCTGGCTTGCCGCAGTGCCTGGGTCTCCTCGGACTGGGCAAGGCGAAATTCATGGCTGTCCTCCACATAGCGGCTGCGCAGCGCTTCGGCCGGATCGTCGGGCAAGCCGTGCGGGCGCATGTCCGCGGGCAGGGCGCCAGGCGCGCCCAGCCCCGGAAAGCGCGCGCGCAGTTCGGCCTGCGCCGCCGCTTCCGCCGATCTGGCGCTGGCCAGCGCGGCGGCGGTACGGGCACGCTCGGCCAGCGACAGCTCGTGGTCCATGCGCGCCGCGTCGCCAGCCTGCACGCGCCGCGCGGTGATGGCGGCCAGTTCCGCGGCGAGGCCGTCGTTGCCCTGCGCCGCCAGCCGTACCTGCTGCGCGCGCAGCGCCCCGAACCACAGCGCCAGGATCTGCCGCGAGACCTCGTGGCGCGCATCCATCACGGCAAGCTGGCCGGACTCCACGGTGGCGTCGGCCAGCGCACCATCGGCGTCGGCCTTGCCCCACAGCCGCAGCGGCCGCTCCAGTGCCAGTTGCCCTTCGGCATGCCGCTCGGATGGGGAGCGTACCTGGCGGCCTTGCCCGATCGCGCGCACCACGGTCTCGGCGGTACCGGCGCGGATGCCGTCCGCGCGGGCCAGCACCGCATCGCGGCGGGCTTCGGCCATCTGCACGTCCGGCGACTGGCTGACCGCGTCGCGCACCACGGCTTCTGCAGGCAGCATGCCCGTGCCGGCCGGCGTGGCAACCTGCGCCAGCGCGGTGCCGCTGATCGCGGCGATTGCGGAGATTGCGGCCAGTACGGCAAATGCCGGCGCCGCACGCATTGCGTTCTTACTGTTTACGCGGCTCATTGCGCCACTCCTTGTTCCATGTGGCCTTCCTGTTCCTGGCGCGCGCGCGCCACGCCGAAGCGCTCGAACAGGAGCGGCAACAACAGCAAAGTCAACGCCGTGGAGCTGACCAGCCCGCCCGAGACGACGATGGCCAGCGGACGCTGGATTTCCGAGCCAGGCCCGCTGGCCAGCAGCAGCGGGATCATCCCCAGCGCGGTAATGCAGGCGGTCATCAGCACCGGCCGCAAACGATCCCGCACGCCTGTGCGCACCGCCTCGGCCACGGCATGCCCCGCCTCCAGCAAGGTGTTGAAATGCGAGACCAGCACCACGCCGTTGAGCACGGCAATGCCCAGCAGCGCAATAAAGCCCACCGAGGCTGGCACCGAGAGATATTCGCCCGCCCCCCGCAGCGCCGCGATGCCGCCCACCAGCGCGAACGGAATATTGGCGATGACCAGCACTGCCTGGCGGATCGAGTGGAAGGTCAGGATCAGCAACAGGAAGATCGCCCCCAGCGCCAGCGGCACCACCAGCGCCAGACGCGCGGCGGCGCGCTGCTGGTTCTCGAACTGTCCGCCCCAGACCACGCGCAGGCCCTTGGGCAGTCCGGCCAGGGCGGCCACCGCGGTCTGCGCTTCCTGCACGAAGCCGGTCAGGTCGCGCCCTTCCACGCTGACCTGGATCACCGCGAAGCGGCCGCCGTCTTCGTGGTTGATGCGCACGGGCCCTTCCACGCGCCGCACCTGCGCCAGCGAGGTGAGCGGCCAGGGCTTGCCGTCCGGCGCCGTCACCTGCAGGCTGGTGAAGCTCTCCGGCGTCTGCCGCAGGCTGTCGCCGCCGCGCAGGATCAGCGGCGTGCGCACGGTGCCCTCCGGCACGATGCCGATGCGCTCGCCTTCCACCTGCGCGCGCAGCAGTGCCTGCAGCGCATCGCCGGAGAGGCCGGCGCGGCCGACCGCGGCGCGGTCCAGCGCGAGCGTGAGGTACTGCACGCCCTCGTTGCTGGGCGCAATCACCTCGGCCGCGCCGGGGATCTTGCGCACGCGCGCGGCGATGGCCTGCGCTGCGGTATCGATGGCGCCGAGATCGTTGCCGAACACCTTGATCGCCACGTCGCCGCGGGTGCCGGTCAGCATCTCCGAGACGCGCATTTCGATGGGCTGGGTGAAGCCGTACACCACGCC
Source organism: Cupriavidus sp. 96C5-1 (assembly GCF_057798855.1). Taxonomy (NCBI): domain Bacteria; kingdom Pseudomonadati; phylum Pseudomonadota; class Betaproteobacteria; order Burkholderiales; family Burkholderiaceae; genus Cupriavidus; species Cupriavidus sp. 96C5-1. The sequence goes on from NZ_JBYOJU010000010.1 coordinate 54,098, forward strand.
GGGGAAACGCTCCATGACGCGGCGGATGGCGACGGCAATGTCTTCCTTGCTGCCGCGCCACTGGTCCTTGGGCTGCAGTACGAGGAAGGTATCGGTCTCATTGAGCCCCATCGGATCGAGGCCGAGATCGTCCGAGCCGGAGCGCGCCACGATGGAGCGGATCTCCGGCACTTCGGCCAGCAGCGCCTGCTGCACCCGCAGGTCCAGGTCCACCGAGGTAGCCAGAGAGACCGATGGCGCCTTCTGCAGCTGCACGATCAGGTCGCCCTCGTCCATGGTGGGCATGAAGGTCTTGCCCACCGACAGGTAGAGCGCCACGGCCAGCACCAGCGCCGCGCCGGCGGTGGCGAAGACTGTGCGGCGGTGCCGCGCGCTCCAGTCCTGCAGTTGCGCGAATCCGCTCGCCACCTTGCGCATCAGGTAGGGCGTCTCGTCCGCGTGGGCGCGCAGCAGCAGCGAGGCCAGCGCCGGCACCACGGTGAAGGCAATCACCACCGAGGAAGCCAGCGCCAGCACGATGGTCAGCGCCACCGGCCCGAACAGCTTGCCCTCCAGGCCCTGCAGCGACAGCAGCGGCAGGAACACGATGGCGATGATCGACACCCCCGCCAGCATCGGCACCGCCACGCTGGCCACCGCGTGGCGGATCACCGCGCCGCGCAGCGAGGGATCGCGCTTGTGCTCGTGCGAGCGCGCCAGCGCCGACTCGATGTTCTCCACCACCACCACCGCCGCATCCACCAGCATGCCCAGCGCGATCGCCAGTCCGCCCAGGCTCATCAGATTGGCGGTCAGGCCCACGTAGCGCATCAGCAGGAAGGTCGCCAGCATCGACAGTGGCAGGGTTGCCGCCACCACCAGCGCCGCGCGCAGGCCGCCCAGAAACAGGTACAGCGTCACCACCACCAGCAGACTGGCTTCGACCAGCGCCCGCACCACGGTATTGGCCGCGCGCGTGACCAGTTCGCCCCGGTTGTAGAACACGTGGGTGGACATGCCCTTGGGCAGCTGCGGTCCCAGTTCGTCCAGCCTGGCCTGCACGGCGCCGACCAGTTGGCGGGCATCCGCCCCGCGCAGCGCAAGCACCAGCCCCTCGACCGCTTCGCCGTGGCCGTCCTTGCTGACCGCGCCGTTGCGCGTGGCCACGCCGAGCCTGACGGTGGCCACGTCGCCCACGGTGACGAGCGGCATGCCTGCGCTCGCGCCCGGCGCGCCAATGACGATCTGCCGCAGGTCTGCCACGCCGCGCACGCCGCCTTCCACGCGTACCACCCAGTTCTCGTCGCCCTGCTCCACCCGGCCGGCGCCGTCGTTGCGGTTGTTGGCGTCGAGCGCCTGGCGCAACTGTTCCAGCGTGACCGCACGGGCGCGCAGGCGCGCCGGGTCGGGGATCACTTCATAGCTGCGCACCTCGCCGCCCAGCGAATTGACATCGGCCACGCCGGGCACCGTGCGCAAGGCCGGGCGGATCACCCAGTCCAGCACGCGGCGGCGCTCCGCCAGCGAGAAGGCATCGCCTTCCACCGTAAACATGAACATCTCGCCCAGCGGCGTAGTGATCGGCGCCAGCCCGCCGATGGCGTTGGGCGGCAGGTCGCGCATCAGGCCGGAGATCCGCTCCGATACCTGCTGGCGGGCCCAGTAGCTGTCCACGCCTTCCTCGAAGTCGACCGTCACGTCGCTGATGCCGTATTTCGATACCGAGCGGACGATGGTCTTGTGCGGAATGCCGAGCAGTTCCTGCTCGATGGGGGTGGACACGCGCTGCTCGACTTCCTCCGGCGTCATGCCGGGGATCTTCAGGATGACCTTGACCTGGGTGGGGGAAATATCCGGAAACGCATCGATCGGCAGTTTCAGGTAAGCCCATGCCCCGGCCACCGCCAGCACGCAGGCGGCAATCAGCACCAGCGCCCGCTGGCGCAGGGAGAATTCAATCAGGCCGGCCAGCATCACTCGCCTCCCGCCAGCATGCCCTTGAGCGCGCCCACGCCGGCAACCGCCACCCGCGTACCGGGCGGCAGCGCGCCACGCACGGTCGCCGCGGCGTCGTCCACGGCCTCGACCACCACGGTCTGGTAGCGCGCGCCGGCCTGGGTCGCCACGAATACGCCGGGCGTGCCGCGCCAGTACGTCAGCGCGGCAGCGGGTATCCGCACGCGTCCCGCGCCGGCGGCATTCGGCCCGCCACGCAAGTGCACGATCACATTCACGCTTTCGCCTGCCTGCAGGCTGCCGCGCTTGTCCAGCGCCACGCGCACGCGCACGGCGGCGGTACCATCGCTGGCCGGTACCACGCCGGCCACCTGGCCGGTGGCGCCGCGCTGGCGCACTTCCACGCGCTCGCCGCCGGTCGGGGCTGGCACATCGCGGCCGACCAGCAAGTCCAGTTCCAGCGCGTTGGGATCGACAATGCGGAACAGCGGCGCCGCTCCGTCCACGCGCGTGCCGGGTACGGCGTTCACCTCGGCGATCAGGCCCGAGCGGCCGGCAACCAGCTGCGGCTCGCCCGAACCGGCGAACACGATGCCCGCCGAGGCCATCTCCGCCTCGCGCGCGCGCACCATGGCCGCTGCCTCCGCCGCGCGCGCCTGGGTGGCCTGCCAGCGGCTGCCGGCAATGATGCCGTCGTCATGCAGGCCGCGGTCCCGCGCCAGCGCCAGCCGCGCCAGGTTGGCCTGCGAACGCGCCTCGGCCAGCGCGCGCCCGGCCTCGAACAGCTGCGGGCTGGCGAAGCTCGCCAGCGGCTGGCCGGCGCGCACCGCCTGGCCGATCGAAACCAGCACGCGCGAGACCATGCCGGCATAGGGTGCCGCCACCAGGTACTGCGCATCGGGCTTGAGCACCACGCGCCCGCTGGCGCCGATCTCGAGCTGGGCGGCGCCGGCTACCGGGCCAAAACGTACGCCCAGCGACTGTGCCTGGGCAGTGGACAAGGCCAGCGCCTGCGCGCGCGCCGGGCCCACGGAAAACAGCGTCGACGCGATCAGCGCGCCAACGTAAAACGTGCGACGGGAAAACATGCCTGACTCCAAAGCAGGATAAAGGCGCCCGGCGTGCCGTGATCAAGCGCGATCAGGCCCGCGAGCGTGCACCGCCGGCGTGGCCGGCAGGGGAATCAGGAAGCGAAGGGAGGCGCGAGCGCCGGAGGCGGCCTGCTGCCGCCGCTGCGCCAGCGAGGCGGCGTGCGCTCGCGCCAGGGCAGGCGCCGGGGCGCCTGCAACGGCGGAACGGCAAGCAGCAGGAATGCAAAGACCAGGCCGATCAGCACATCGGCGGCAGCCTGCACGTGGAGGGAGAAGGCGATGGGGCCGATGGCGGTCTGCACATCGACCTCGGGAGGCTCGACCGCGACCAGCGCGCTGCCGGCGTGGCCGGCGGGAGTGGAAGCGGAAGGAGAATAAGAATTAACCGCACCTGGCAGCGCTGTGTGCACATGCAGGCCGTGGAGTTTGGGAGTTCCGAGATGGCCGTGCAGAAGCGGGGTGAGGAGCTGCATTGCGAACAGCAATATCAGCAACGCTCCCCTGCAGAAGGAGGGGCGGTCTGCGCGAAACATGGCGCGATTGTAGCTGAAAACACGGCGCTGGCGCACCTCGCGTATGGGCCGTGTGCGGCCGTGTACGATTTCCCGGCGATCCGCAGGGCGGCCGCCATCCCCCCGCTCACTTCACCGCACCCACCGTGAAGCCCGCCACGAAGCGGTCGACGAACAGGTTGTAGAGCACCGCCACCGGCAGGCTGACCACCAGGCAGGCGCCCATCAGCGAGCCCCAGAAGTAGACATCGCCGCGCACCAGGAAGGTCGGTACGCCGACACTCACGGTGTACTGCGAGGAACTGGTGATAAAGGTGAGCGCGTAGACGAACTCCTGCATCACCAGGGTCAGCGTAAAGATGACCACGGTCAGGATGCCGGCCGACGACAGCGGCACCACCACCTTGAAGAAGGCGCCGAAGCGGCTTAGCCCGTCCATCATGGCCGCCTCCTCGATATCGCGCGGCACTGCCTTGAAGAAGCCCATCATCAGCCAGGTGCAGAACGGCACGGTGAAGCTCGGATACACCAGCACCAGCGACCACAGCGAATCCTGCAGGCCAAGCGAGCCGATGATGCGCGAGAACGGAATGAACAGGATGGTAGGCGGGATCAGGTAGGTCAGGAAGATGGCAATGGCCAGTTGCCGCCCGCGCCGGCCGGACAGGCGGGCCAGGCTGTAGCCGGCCGGCACCGCCAGCAGCAGGGTGATGGCCACCACCGCCGCGCCGACCAGCAGCGTGTTGCCGAGCCAGCGCAGGTACCGCGTCTCAAGGAACAGCACGCGCAGATTGTCCAGGGTGGGCGGCATATTGAACAGGAAGGGGTTGTTGGCCGCGTTGATCAGGTCGTGGATGTCCTTGAAGGTGGTGATCAGCATCCAGCCAAAAGGAAAGGCGCAGAACACCGTGAACGCGGCCAGAATCGCCACGTGGCCGCAGCGCGCGCCCCAGCGCCGCCATTGGTGCACGGCTGCAGGCATCTCAGGTGACCTCCGTGCGGCTGGCGATGGTCAGCAGCAGGGCCACTACCGCCACCAGCAGCGGGAACAGGAACAGGGAAATCGCCGCACCCTCGGCCAGGTCGCCGCCCTGGATGCCGGTGAAGAAGGCCAGGCTGGCCAGCACCTGGGTGGTGTCGTAAGGTCCGCCGCGCGTCAGCACGAAGATAATGATCATGTCGGTCAGCGTGAACACGATGCCGAACAGCAGCGCCACCAGCATGATGGGCATCACCAGCGGAATATTGATGCGGAACAGGTGGCGCCAGAAACCGGCGCCGTCCATGGCGGCGGCATCGTGGATATCCTGCGGGATGCCGTGCAGGCCGGCCAGGATGATGACGGTGGCCAGCGGCAACAGGCGCCATACGTCCACCAGGATCACGGATGCCATGGCCAGGCCGGGCTGCCCCAGCCAGACCGGCCAGGTATCCGGCCCGAACAGCCCGAGCGCGCGCAGCGTCCAGTTGATCACGCTATAGACCGGATCGAATATCCACAGCCAGCCGATCGCACCCAGCGAGATCGGCGCAACCCATGGCAGCAGGATCAGCAGCCGTACCAGCCATTTGCCACGAAAATCGTGGAACAGCGCCAGCGCCAGGATCTTGGCCAGCACCACCACCAGCGCCTGCGACACCAGCGTGAACACCAGCGCATTGCCCAGCGAACGCCAGAAGGTGGCGTCCTGCACGATGCGCCGGAAGTTCTCCAGCCCGACGAAGTGCAGCGCCCGGCTGCCCACCGTGACATCGGACAAGCTGTAGTAGATCGACAGCAGGAAGGGAAAGCCGAGCAGCAGCGCGATGTAGATCAACGCCGGCGCCAGCATCACGGCGCCGAGCCAGCGCTCGCCCTCCAGCGCGCCCCAGGCCCCGGACTGCGGCCGCAGCACGGCGGGCACGCGGGCGCTCATGGCGACCCCGCCGGCGGCGCGGCGCCCAGGCTGGCGCCGCTGCGCGGGTCGAAGCGGCGCAGGTCCGCGCGCCGCACCGCGAACGGGTAGCTGGTACCGGTCTCGAGCGGGAAGCTCACCACGCAGGGAATCCGCGAGATGACCTTGGCCGGCGGCAGCGGCGGCTCCAGCAGCCCATATACCAGCCGGTCGGAACCGAGGTTCTCGATGCGGGTGACCCGGAAGGGAAATGGTTCCAGCATGTCATCACTGACATAGACCTCGCGCGGCAGGAAATGCTCCGGCCGGAAGCCGGTGACCACGGCATCGCTGCCCACCAGGTTCATCGGCGGCGAACCGATGAAGGTGGCCACGAAGATATCGGCCGGTTGCTCGTACACCTGCTGCGGCGTGCCGAGCTGGTGCATGCGGCCGTGATCCAGCACGGCTACGCGGTCGCCCAGCGCCAACGCCTCGATCTGGTCGTGCGTGACGTAGATCGTGGTGGTGGCCAGGCGGCGCTGGAGCTGCTGCAGTTCCTCGCGCGCCGAAGTGCGGAGCTTGGCGTCGAGATTGGATAGCGGCTCGTCAAGCAGGAAGGCCACCGGATCGCGCACCACCGCGCGCGCCAGCGCCACCCGCTGGCGCTCGCCGCCGGAGAGCTGGCGCGGCTTGCGCACCAGCAACTGGTCGATGCCGAACAGCCCCGCCGCCCAGCTCACCTTGCGCGCGATCTCATCGCGGGGCATGCCCCGCGCCTCCAGCGGAAAGGCGATATTGCCGGCCACGCTCAGATGCGGGTAGAGCGCGTAGCCCTGGAACACCATCGCCATATTGTGCGCGCGTGGCGGCAGCCCGGTGACCACGCGGCCGCCCACCAGGATATCCCCAGCGCTGGGCGTTTCCAGCCCGGCGATCAGGCGCAGCAAGGTGGTCTTGCCCGAGCCCGATGGGCCCAGCAGTACCAGGAACTCGCCTTCGCGCACGGCAAGGTCGACGCCGTCGACGGCGTTGGTGCCATCGAAACGCTTGGTGAGCGACCGGGTTTCCACCGTGGCCATGGCTTATCGGCCTGCGCGCATCCCGCTGCCGCCAGCCCGGCGCGGGCGCCTCACACCAACCCTTTTTCGCGCCACTTGGCGTAGATCCGCTTGCACGCGGCTTCGGCATCGCGCAGCGCATTCTCCGGCGATTCATTGCCGGTGGCGGCCTTGGCGAACATGGTGTTGAGCACCCAGGTATTGAAGATCTCGTCGGTGGCGGCGTTGGCATAGCCCGGGTAGCCATCGTTGGTGGCCTGATTCATCAGGCTGGCCAGCACCTTGTACTTGTCGTGCGGCCTGGCCTTGGGGTCTTCGGCGATCAGCTTCTGCAAGTCCGGCACCGTGCTCGGGAAGCAAGGGAAGTTGTAGAACTCGCTGCCGAGGAAGCCCTGGCGGAAGTTGTCGATATAGTCCGCCAGGAACCGCTTGGCGCCCTCGATGTTCTCGGCGAATTTCCAGATCACATAGCAATCCATCACGTGCTCCATGCCGATGCGTCGCACGGGGCCGCGCAGGGCCTGGGTGAGCCAGATGTCGGGCGTGACCGGGATGTTCTTGTTCTCGCCTTCGCGCGTGATGGAAATGGCGTTCAGGCAAAGCGAGATCTTGCCCGCCAGCATGGCGCGGTTGTTGGACGACGGATCCCACGCCAGCACTTCCGGCGTCATGGTGTCCTGGTACAGGGCCTTGACGAACTTGATCGCCTCCAGCGTGTTCTTCGAATTCAGCACGACGCTATGGCGCTCATCCTGGACCGAGCCGCCGAAGGCGAAGAGGATGGTCCGCATCGCCATCGCGGTGTCGAGTTCGGCCGACAGGCCAATGCCCACCGGTATGTTGCGCTTGCGCTTGATCTGGCGGCCGGCGCTCAGCACATCGTCCCAGCTGTCCGGCGGTGCCATGCCGATCTCGTCCCACAGGTCCTTGCGGAAATTGATCGGGTCCGGCACGAAACTGTCGGAAAAGCCGAAGTATTTCTTCGTCTTCGGGTTATACGTGCTCTTGATCGCCAGTTCCACCGGTTTGCCATGCTTGCGCTGGCATTCTTCATAGATCTCGCGGTGGTCGATGACCTGCTCCTCGTACACCGGCGCCGGCGACAGGAACATGAACAGGTCGTGGCCCTTCTGCGCGGACACCTCGGCGGCGGCCCGCGTGGCCAGCGCGGGGATGCCCACGTGATCGACGATGACCTCGGTATCGTTGCGCTCGCCCCACGCTTTCACATAGGTGTTGTCGAACCACTTGTCGTAGCCCGGCACGAAGTGGTTCCACTGCAGGATCTTCAGGGTGCGTCTGGCGGCGCGGGCCCGGCGCGGGAGCACGAAGGGCCCCAGCCCGGCGGCCAGCGCGGCCGCGGTCGCGGCCTGGAGCACGCGGCGGCGGCGCGCGTCCGGGCAGGTAAAGGTGCCGGTCGCGCCATGCCGGGGCGAATACCGGATCCGCGCAATGGGCAAGTCCGGTGAGATCGGTGCGCTTTTCAAATCGTCTTTCATGACCGCCTCCGCAAACCAGCGGATGGCCGGCATGCGCGCCGGAAATGGTGGCATGCGCAGCCTTTCTTAAGAATAGGAGTTGCCGACCATAAGGCAAAGGGCAAAGGCTTGATTTCATTGGGTTTACGCTGAACCAAGGCGTGCCCGGCATCACCGCATTGCCGGCGCTGCACGAGGCAGCGCGGCGCACCGCTCCCGCAGCGCAACACAACGCGGGCTCGCCACCAACCCGCTATTGCGCCCGCTTTCGCCGTACCATGGAGGCAGGCGCCAGCCACGCCGCCCAACCACCACGCCAGGGGCCTTTCCATGCGCGACCGCTATCTCTCCCACCTACGCGATACCCTGCATGCCATCCATGCCGATGGCTTCTACAAGGCGGAGCGCGTCATCGCCAGCCCCCAGGCAGCCGATATCCGGCTGGCGGGCGGCGAGCATGTGCTGAATTTCTGCGCCAACAACTACCTCGGCCTGGCGGACGACCACCGCCTGATCGAGGCCGCCCGGCGCGGGCTGGAGCAGGACGGTTTCGGCATGGCGTCGGTGCGCTTCATCTGCGGCACGCAGTCGGTCCACAAGACGCTGGAGGCAGTGCTTGCCAAGTTCCTGCACACTGGCGACAGCATCCTGTATTCGAGCTGCTTCGACGCCAACGGCGGGCTCTTCGAGACGCTGCTCGACGATCAGGACGCCGTCATCAGCGACGAACTGAACCATGCCAGCATCATCGACGGCGTGCGCCTGTGCAAGGCAAAGCGCTATCGTTACCGCAACAATGACATGGCGGACCTGGAGACCAGGCTGCGCGAGGCCGATGCCGCCGGCGCGCGCTTCAAGCTGATCGCCACCGACGGCGTGTTCTCCATGGACGGCATCATCGCCGACCTCAAATCCATCTGCGACCTGGCGGACCGCTACGGCGCGCTGGTGATGGTGGACGACTCGCACGCGGTCGGCTTTATCGGCGAGCACGGGCGCGGCACGCCCGAGCTGTGCGGGGTGGAGGGCCGGGTGGATATCATCACCGGCACGCTGGGCAAGGCGCTGGGCGGCGCCTCCGGCGGCTACGTGGCGGCGCACCGGGAGATCGTGGAGCTGTTGCGGCAGCGCTCGCGCCCTTACCTGTTCTCCAACTCACTGGCGCCAAGCATCTGCGCGGCCACGCTGAAGGTGCTGGACCTGCTTGCCAGCGAGGAAGGCGCCGCGCTGCGCACCCGCGTGCGCGAAAACGGCGAGCACTTCCGCCGCGAGATGACGGCGCTGGGCTTCACCCTCGTGCCGGGCCAGCATCCCATCATCCCGGTGATGCTGGGCGACGCCGCGCTGGCCTCCGGCATGGCCGACGCCTTGCTGGCCGAGCATGTGTACGTGATCGGGTTCTCGTTCCCGGTGGTGCCAAAAGGCCGGGCACGCATCCGCACGCAGATGAGCGCGGCGCACACACCGGATCAGATCGAACGCGCCGTGGCGGCATTTGCCAAGGTGGGCAGGCAGTTCGGCGCCATCGCCTGAGCCTGGATAGAGGAAGGAGCCCCCCATGAAAGCCCTCGCCAAACTGGAACGTGCGCCCGGCCTGACCATGACCGAGATGCCCGAGCCGGAAGTCGGCCATAACGACGTGATGATCCGCATCCGCCAGACCGCCATCTGCGGCACCGACATCCATATCTGGAAATGGGACGAGTGGGCGCAGAACACGATTCCGGTGCCGATGCAGGTGGGCCACGAATACGTCGGCGAGATCGTCGCCATCGGGCAGGAGGTGCGCGGGCTGGCCATCGGCGACCGCGTCTCCGGCGAGGGCCATATCACCTGCGGCTTCTGCCGCAACTGCCGCGCCGGGCGCCGCCACCTGTGCCGCAATTCGGTGGGCGTGGGCGTGCAGCGCCCCGGCGCCTTCGCCGAGTTCCTGGTGATCCCGGCCTTCAATGCCTTCCGCATCCCGGATGACATCCCGGACGAGATCGCCGCCATCTTCGACCCCTTCGGCAACGCAACGCATACCGCGCTGTCCTTCAACCTGGTGGGCGAGGATGTGCTGATCACCGGCGCCGGCCCCATCGGCATCATGGCCGCCGCCATCGCGCGCCACGTGGGTGCGCGCAATGTGGTGATCACCGACGTCAACGACTACCGCCTGGCGCTGGCGCGCAGGATGGGCGCCACGCGCGCGGTCAACGTACAGCATGAACACCTCGGGGACGTCGCCGCGCAACTGCATATGACGGAAGGCTTCGACGTGGGCATGGAGATGTCCGGCGTGCCGACCGCCTTCGCCACCATGCTCGAGCACATGAACCATGGCGGCAAGATCGCCATGCTCGGCATTCCGCCGTCGAAGATGGCGATCGACTGGAACCAGGTGATATTCAAGGGCCTGGAGATCAAGGGCATCTACGGCCGCGAGATGTTCGAGACCTGGTACAAGATGGTCGCCATGCTGCAAAGCGGACTCGACCTGACACCCATGATCACCCATCGCTTCGGCGTGGCCGACTTCGAGGCCGGCTTTGCCGCCATGCTGTCGGGCAATAGCGGCAAGGTGGTGCTGGACTGGCGCGCCTGACGCCGCCGGTCCGGCGGGAAGCTAGCGGTACACCAGCACCGGGATGGTGCTGTGCGTCAGCACCTTGTTGGTCTCGCTGCCGATCAGGATGCCTTGCAGACCGCGCCGGCCGTGCGAGGCCATGACGATCAGGTCGCAGTCCTTGTCCCGCGCGGTCTGGATGATGACCTCGTAGGGATGGTCGTGAATCCGCGAGACGGTATCGCACGACACGTCTGCCGCGTCCGCCTCGGCGGCGAGGGTGGCCAGGTATTCGCCGGCGCTCTTGGTCGCTTCGCGCGCGAAGCGCTCGCGGGTGTCTCCCAGCATTTCCACCTGGTAGGTATAGACGTGGAAATCCGGGATCACACGGAGCACGGTCACCCGCGCACGGATATCGTGGGCAAACCCCAGCGCCTTCTTGAAGGCGGCTTCGGACAGCGGCGAGCCATCGACGGGCAACAGCAGATGCTGGAACATGACTTCCTCCTTGCGCGCGAAGGAAGGAGGCAGCCGGACAGGCGCCCCCTTGAGGCTCCCCGTGCAAATCGAGCGTATCGGGATGGCCCTGATTCCAGTATAGGTTTCGGCACCGGGCCTTTTATGATCCAGGACAAGCGGCAGGCGCATCCCGGTGCGTGGCAGAGCCCATGACGATGCGATCGCGCCCGCGCCATGTTAAGCAAACGCGCCTTGCGGCGCCTGGATGCGACAACCGGGCCAGCCTGGCCGCCCGTAAAAAGCGCACGCCGGCCCTTTTCAGCCAACGTCACTAGCCGGTAAGATTCGGCACCGGTTTCCCGCGATCGCGCGAAACCGAGCGTTTACCCGAGGCTGGGCCGCCACACAATGGCGGGCCGGCCTTCACGACGGCAGCCACCCCGGCCACCGTTGCAACTGCGCCGCCTTGCAACCCGATGCGGCGCACCCGGAAAGCGAAGCTACCCCTTTGCAATCCCATTCTTCATGGAGAAGACGCTTTGACTGAACGCACCACCCCAGAGGCCGCCGGCCGCCTGTTCGGCACTGGCGAAGGCCCGTCCCACGAGCGCATCACGCTCGCCACCGACCCCGAATCCGGCCTGCAGGCCATCATCGCCATCTACAGCACCAGCCTCGGCCCCGCGTTCGGCGGCTGCCGCTACTGGACCTATCCCGCCGAAAGCGATGCCATGACCGACGCGCTGCGCCTGTCGCAAGGCATGGCCTACAAGAACGCGCTGGCCGACCTGCCCTTCGGCGGCGGCAAGGCGGTCATCCTGCGCAACGCCGCGCAAACCGACCGCGCCCAGCTCTTCCGCGCCTTTGGCCGCATGGTGGAGTCGCTGGACGGCCGCTATATCACCGCCGAAGACGTCGGCACCACGGTGGAAGACATGATCGCCGCCCGCACGCAGACCGGCTATATCAGCGGCATGCCGCGCGAAGGCACCTTTGGCGGCAATCCCTCGCCCAAGACTGCCTATGGCGTGTTCGTCGGCATCGAAGCCGCCGTACGCTACGTGCTGGACCGCACCAGCCTGCAGGGCGTCACGGTAGCCGTGCAGGGACTCGGCTCGGTTGGCTGGGACCTGTGCCGCCGGCTGCATGAAGCCGGCGCACGGCTCATCGTGGCGGACATCAACGGCGCCAAGGTCGAGCAGGCGCGCGAGCAGTTCGGCGCACAGGCGGTATCGACGACGGCCATCACCGGCGTCGCCGCCGACGTCTTCGCGCCCTGCGCGCTGGGTGCCGTGATCACCCCGGCGGTGGCCGAGCAGTGCGAGTTCAAGATCGTCGCCGGCGGCGCCAACAACCAGCTGGCCTCGCTCGAGGAAGGCGACACCCTGCAACGCCGCGGCATTTTCTATGCGCCCGACTTCCTGATCAACGCCGGCGGCATCGTCAGTTGCGCCCGCGAGTACCTTGGCGGCGCCGACGACGCCGCGGTGATGGCTGAAGTGGCGCGCATCCGCGAGCGCGTATTCGAGCTGGCGCAGCGCGTGGAGAAGACCGGCCAGGCGCCCGCGCGAGCGGCGGTCAGCTGGGCGCAGGAGAAGATTCAGCAGGGCGCGCGCTAGGGCTTGAGGTGATGCGGGTCCGCGCCGGCGGCAGGACAAGGCGCGGGCCTCTCGACGCTAGCTTCGACCTTCAATCTCCAGTTGGCAGATGCATGAATAGGCGAGCGAGTTGGCCATTTGGGGGGCGCAATCGGCAGATGGAGCGACATGGGATTTCCTCTCCTAATTTTCAATTATAATTTACAGAATTTATCTTTTAAAAAAGCTCTATTTTATTTTTATGTTTTTTGTTGGCATTATTTATGGGCCCATGGTCTAAATGTTAATTGGCGTCTGGATCTTTGGCTTGGGTGGGTTGAGACAGGTTTGCAGGGCCTAAAGGCGGAGTGGCGTCAGGCTCTTGGGCACATGGAGGTGTCACTTTTCTTTACTCGTAAAGAAAAGTAACCAAAAGAAAGCGACCCCTTGCAGGGGGGCTGGCTTATCGGGCTTGGTGACTTTGCGGATTCGTGGTGGGCGCGTCAGTCCTGCCTGACTGCTGGCGCTACCGGCGCGAACGGCATTGCCAATGCGGGCGGCACTGGTTTCAGTATAGCGCCCCTGATGGCAATGGCCCGTGGTCGCTCACGCATCTGCCGTTACCGGCGCGGATGGCCACTGCCTCCCGATCCTTGCTGGTTTCGTCGTGGGCGCGGTGGCCCCGGATTTGGGATGCTCGTCTCAAGCTGGAGCCACCGCGCCCACGACGAAACCAGTGCCGTTCGTGATCGAGTGGCCATATAAACTGGTAACGGCAGATGCCTGAATGGGCAAGGGAGATCGTCATTCAGGGGTCATACAATGAAACCACCGTCATTCGCAGCGGCAATGCCGTTTGTGCCGGTAGCGCCAGCAGTTTATTAGAACCGCCGCGCCCACCACGAATCCGCAAAGTCACCAAGCCCGACAAGCCAGCCTCCTGCAAGGATCGCTTTCTTTTGGTTACTTTTCTTTACGAGTAAAGAAAAGTGACACCTCCATGTGCCCATGAGCCCGACGCCACTCCGCCTTTAGGCCCTGAAAACCTAAATCAGGCCCCTAAAAAAACCCCCGAATTAGCAACAACAAACCACATCACTTCATTTTAAGAAAAAATTTAATCGATAGTCACGACAATCGCCACCCGCCGGTTCTCCGCGCGCCCCGCAACAGTACCGTTATCCGCCACCGGCTTACTCTTCCCCAACCCCCGCACCACGACATTTCCCGGCGGGAAGGCCGCCACGGCGAACACCTTTGCCACCGCCTCCGCGCGCCGCACCGACAGCTGCTGGTTGTACTCGGCCGAGCCGGAATCGTCCGTATGGCCATCCAGCCGGACGCGGTCGATGCCCGCGGCCTTCAGCGCGAGGCCGATCCGCTGCACGGCCAGTTGCCGCTCGCCACTGACTGCGTCCTCGTCCAGGCCGAAGAGCACTTTCTCTGACAGGTCCAGTTCCCAGCCGTTATCGGTCAACTGGAAGCCCTGCAGCTGCAGGGTTTCGACCTGCGGCGCGGTGAGCCTGCCGGTTGGCGTGCTCTGGCAGGCGCCCAGCGCAAGCGTGATGCCAACCAGGGCAGAGGCGACGCGCAGCCTTGCGGGCCCAGGCGAATTGGATCGCACGATGGATACTCCTATTTCAACTCGGGTGCGGGTGTGGATCTGGCCAGGCACGGTTCCGCGCTGTGCCAGCTCCCCCCTGACCTGCGCTTGGCCTGGTACATGGCCTCGTCCGCCGTCTGCAGCAAGCTGGCGGCGGTTTGCGCATGGAGGGGAAACACGGAAAGGCCGATGCTGAGCGAAGCGATGATGCTGCCGCCGCCAGCCAGTTGGACAGGGTCTTTCATGCGCAGCAGGATATGCTCCGCGACCGGAACGATATCGCCCGGTTTGCGCAGCGCGGTCAGCAGTACCGCGAACTCGTCGCCGCCCAGCCGTGCAACCAGGTCGCCCTCGCGCAGGCAGGAGCGGATGCGCCGGGCTATGCAGGAAAGCACTTCGTCCCCCGCGGCATGGCCGAAGTTGTCGTTGATCTCCTTGAACGCATCGCTATCCAGGAAGAGCACACCGGCATGCAGCTTCGAGGCGCCGGCAATGCGCACCGCCCGGTTCAGGGCTTCCTCGAATGCGGCGCGGTTGAGCAGGCCGGTCAGGCTATCGTGGCTGGCGCGGTGCGCCAGCGACCGGTTCTCGTGCTGGAGCTGGCTCTGCCAGGTCTCGAGTTCGTCGAGCAGGCCGTTGAAGTCCTCGCCGAGCGCGTTGAGTTCGGCAATATGGGCGGGCGGCGTGCGCTGGTCGAAGGCGCGCTCCGAGCGTACGGCATGCGCGACCCGCATCAGGTTGCGCACCGGCTCGATGATGTGGACCAGCATGCGGCGCGACATGTAGTGCGCGCTGATCGCGGTCAGCAGCAGGCAGGCCAGCAGGCCCAGCAGGCCGCTCAGCACGAAGCGCAGGAGGTTGGCGGGGTCGCCCGTCAGGCGAACGGTGCCGACCACCTGTGCTTCATGCAGGATCTCCTGCTCCACCGGGCCCAGGGCCATCAGGCCGCCGGCCGCCCATTGCAGCGCGGGGAACCTTTCGCTGGCGGGATGGTGCCATTCGGCCAGCAGCCGGTTGTCCCGGTCGTAGACGCGCGCCTGGGCCACTTCCGCCGAAGCGACCGCCACCAGCGCCTCCCTGGCTGCCGACTGGTCGCGGAACACCACCGGGGCCTCCAGGGTGAAGGCGATGGAGCGGGCCACCAGGTGCAGGTTATGGTCGGCATAGACGCGCAGCGCCGCCAGGCCAAGCGCGGTCAGGGAAATGCCGGCCGTGCATACCGCGATCAGCGCCACGCTGAAGTGGATGCGGCGCAGGGTGTGATACAGCGTCGGACGCGATACCGGTGCGCCGGACCGGGATTTCCTTGTCATGACGGTGGCCCCCGGCGGCGGCCGAGTTGCAGCACGCCAGGATGGATATGAATGCCGCTGCGGGCGACTGCGTCCAGGTTGACCCGGAACGAAACATGGCCATCGAGAACGTGGAGGCAGAACATGCTGCCGATCTCGCACTCGAAGTCCTCTTCGGTAATGACAAGGACGGGCCGCCCGATCAACTCGGTTGAAATCTTCTTGCGCCGTGCGTCGGTCATCGCACCCAGGTAGACGGAATCGCAGCCCGCGGTCGATCCGGCATCCTGCAGGTCGATACGCCTGGCTTGCACGGGACGGCCGGTCGCCAGGGTTCCACCCTCCGAAAGCCTGGCGGCGTAACGGGCGGAACCATCGACGCACAGGCGCAGCACCTCGGGCTCGGTGGGCCAGCGCGCATAGCCAAGCAGGCTGTGGACCACACGAACCACCGCATCGGAACGTTGCTGGGCAGTGTCCGCGGTAACGCCTTGCGGCAGCGTGCACAGGATGGCGGAAAAAAGGGCCAGCAGGAAACGGGGGCGGAAGCGCTTGGATCCGCGGCACAGGTTGCCTGGGGCGGTAGCCATTTGAAGAGGCAAGAGGTGGGGCCCACCAAGTTGTTCAATTTGGGAACATCGCATCACATGGAGAGCGACGCGATCCGACTTCGGCCGGCACAACACAAAGGGACTCCGCCGCAACACGCGCGGAGCCGCCCGGCAGCTTGCTGGCTCAGGTTCTATAACGGCGTTCCCGCAGGGTTATTTACCTCTAATTTTTCAGTGCGCAGCCGCGCGCTGCACCGGTGCCGGGCCCGCCGCCAGCCGCAGCATCGCCATTGGGCCAAGGCGCTCGACGGTACGCATCTGCGCTGCATCCCGCACGAAGAACGATCCCGCGAAAGCCAGCGTATTGACCGAGATGCCTTCCACGCTTTCGGCCAGCCTCGGCGCCAGCAGCATGCCAAGCGGCGTGACCAGCAGGTTGTACGGCGCCGAGTGATGCGGCTCTCCATCCACATCGATGGCGCGCACGCCGACCGCCGCCAGCAGCGCACGGTAGCGCTCGAGCAACGTGCGGGCCAACGCCTGGGGCGGCTCTGCCGACAGTGCCGCGGACAGGGGCAGCGGCGCGAACGCATGCGCGAACGCCAGGCCCGGCACGGTGCCGGCCAGGCCGTCGATGCGCGCCGAGGCCAGCAGCGGTGCGATGGGCAGCGGCGGGCCGTCACCGGCCAGCGGCAGCGGCACCAACTGCAGGTGCTTGTGGCGCTGGCTGGCGCCGGCGGCCGCGCCACCGTTGTAGAAGCCCAGGCTGTCGAACCCCGCCATGCAGGCCAGCAATGCCGCGAAATCCGCCAGGTCAAGCAGTGCATCCTGGGATTCGAAACGGCGGGTGACGATCAGGAGATGATGGTCGATGACGTTGAACTTGTTCAGCAGCGCAACGTGGGTGTCCGACAGGTCGGCGACGAACAGGTCCGGATCGTAAGGCAGGAACGGGTTGACGCCGCCGCCCCCGGCGCTGGCGTTGTCGGCCCGCCGGGCCTGGTCCTTGTGCGCGAGACTGGAAACCTGGCGGACCAGGAAGCGCACGCCGCCATCCTCGATGGTCGCCTGGATGGTCTCGATCGGACGCAGCGCCCCGCAACGCAGAGCGTGCCCGGTCTGGCGCAGGATGCCCGGCCACAGGGTGCCTGGCTGGAAAGATCGAGAGGGCATGGTGTGTCCGGAAGACAGGACCTGGCAAGTTTGCCTTCGGCTTCGGCTTTGGCTTTGCTTGAAGTCAGCCGCGCCATGATCCAGCATACTGCGATTGTCTGGCGCGCCTGCATGCCGTCGCGATCCCCACGCCGGCCGGAAGCAGCACAAGCGCAGAAAACGGCACTCTTTGCCTGCGATGCCAGGCCATCGGCATCCGGTCAACCCACGGAAGCACTGAGAACGCGTAGAACACCGGAAACGCCGATGAGCGATATCGAAAAGCAGCAATCACAGCAATCGCCGGAGAAGCGCCGGTCCCTGCCTGCCCGCCTCTACCTGCTGGGCGCCTTCATCCTGGCCGCCGGCTGGATCGCGGGCGCGCTGATCTATATGACCGCCGCGGCAGGCGATGGCGGCGACCTGGCCTATGGCGCCGGGTACGACAGGCAATACGAGTTTGAACTGGAACGCATCGGCGGCAAGGCCGCGGTGCTGGCGGCCGAGTTCTCGCAGTGGTTCAGCGATCTATGGCATGGCAGGCAGCTGGCATTCACCGTGGCGATCCTGTGCACGGCGGTGGCTTTCCTGTGCTTCCTGGTGGCGCGTGAAATGTCCCTGCTCGCGCGCCACGAGCAGGCCGGGAACCACGAGGGCTGATGCGCCGCGGCGTGCCGGCCCTCAGCCCGGCGCGCCGCGCGACACCAGTTCGATATAGCGCCGGATCGACGCGGCCTTCTCGTACTTGCGGGACATCAGCGACAGATACGAAGTCACCACCAGGCCGGCGACATCCCGGTAGACCAGGCTGGGCAGGCTGATATGGCCGGCCACGGTGTTCGGGACGATGGCGATGCCTTCGCCCAGCGAGACCAGGGTCAGCACGGCCACCAGCCCGCCGGGCTGCGGCCCGAGCCGGGGCACGAAGCCGCCCTGCTCCGCGGTGGACAGCGTGCCCGACACCTGCTCGGGAAGAATGAAGGTTTCCGCCCTGAGATGCGAGGGCTGGATCTCGGGCAGGCCGCACAGCCATGAATCGCCGTGCAGCGCGACGATAAAGCCCTCCGGCGCCAGCGGCAGCGCCTCCACGCCCTCGGGCAGGCTCATCGGCGAACGGATATAGGCGATGTCGACGTGGCCGTCCCTGACCTGCTCCGGCAGGCTGCCCATGGGCTCCTCGCGCACCAGCAGCTGCACGTCGGGGCAGGCCGCACGGAATGCCGCGACCTGGCGCTGGAGCACGCCCGAGTACGCCGCCGAAGCGACATAGCCCACATGGACCTTGCCGGTCTCGCCGCGGGCCTCGCGCTGCGCGCGCAATTGCGCGGCTTCGAACTGCGCGACCACCGCTTGCGCCTCCTCCAGCAGCACCTCGCCGGCCGGCGTCAGCGCGACCGAGCGCTGGTTGCGCTCCAGCAGGCGAATGCCGAGGCCCGCCTCCATCTCCTGGATCTGGCGGGTGAGCGTGGGCGTGGAAATGCCCAGCCGGGCCGCCGCACGGGTGAAATGCAGATCCTGGGCTACCGCGATGAAGTAGCGGAAATGGCGCAGTTCCATCGGTTTGTCGTCCTGTCCTTTCGATTCTTCGATTTTGTTAGCTAAAAGGCAACAAAATAGCATAGCCTGCGCAACAAGCCAGCGCCCCGCCAGCCTTATCCTACGCCGCATCGAGCAACAGGAAGTCGTCACATGCGGTACAAGATGTACACACGCCAGGGGCCCGCCGGCTCCTGCGCATCAAGCTTTATTTCAGTTCAGGCAATATCGTCGGGACAGCCCCGGCGCGGCGCGCAGCGGGGGCAGCCATGAGCGGCATGAACTCACGCGCAGCCCTGCTCACCGCGTCGGGCGCGTGCGCCCTGATCGTCCTCGACACCAATATCGTGGCCGTCACCCTGCCCCGCATCGCCAGCGACCTGCATGCCACCTTCTCCGATATCGAATGGGTGGTGAGCGCCTATATGCTGACCTTTGCCGGCGGCCTGCTGCCCGCCGGCAGCCTGGCCGACAAATTCGGCCGCAAACGGATGCTGCTGGCCGGCCTGGCCATCTTCATGCTGGCCTCGCTGGGTTGCGGCCTCGCCGGCACGAGCCTGCAGCTGAACCTGGCGCGCGCGGCGAAGGGCGTGGGCGCGGCCATGCTGCTGACCTCGGCCCTGGCCACCATCGCGCATGCCTTTCACGATGAACGGGAACGCGCCCGTGCGTGGGCCTTCTGGGGAGCCTGCATGGGCATGGCCATGCTGGTCGCGCCGGGCCTGGGCGGCGTGATCAGCCAGACCCTGGGCTGGCGGTGGGTATTCCTGCTGAACCTGCCGGTCGGCGCGCTGCTTGGCGCCATGGTGCTGCGGCATATCCGGGAGTCGCGGGACGCGGGCGCGGCGCGCATCGATGCGTGGGGCGGCCTGTGCTTTTGCGGCAGCCTGTTCCTGATGATCTGGGCCTTGATCGAGGCAAACCGCATCGGCTGGAGCGATACCCGCACGCTGATGCGCCTGGCCGGCGGCATGATGCTGTTCGCGCTGTTCATCGGCGCCGAGCGCGTGCAGCGCCGCCCCATGGTCGATCTCGCCCTGTTTCGCAATCCGCGCCTGATCGGCGCCCTGCTGGGCATGGCGGCCTATGCCGGCTGCGCCCAGGTGATGATGACGCTGATCCCGCTCTACCTGCAGACCGGCCTCGGCTTCTCGGCCATCGCCTCCGGGGCCGCCATGCTGCCATTTGCGCTGACCATGCTGGTCTTTCCCCGCATCGGCGTGCGCATGTCGGACCGGCTGGATCCCCCCTCCATGCTGGTGCTGGGACTGGTGCTGGTCGGGCTGGGCAACCTGCTGAGCGCGTGGGCGGCCGCCACCATGGCCTACCTCCCCTTCGCGCTGGCCATTGCCGTCACCGGCAGCGGCGCGGGCCTGCTCAATGGCGACACGCAAAAGAACATCATGGCCTGCATCCCGCGCGAACGGTCAGGCATGGCCTCGGGCATCAGCACCACCACGCGCTTCAGCGCGATCGTGCTGTCGTTCGGGCTGCTCGGGGGGCTGCTCGCCTACCGCACCCAGGCGTTGTTCGACGCGGCGCTGCGCGAGCATGCCGGCGTATCCGGCGGCATATCCGATGCAGTGTCCGCCACGGTTTCCGGACTCGCGCCCGGGATGGCCAGCCGCATCGTCCCCCGCGTGGTCGCCGGCGACCTGTCCGGCGCGCTGGCCGGCCTGGCCGCGCCCCTGCGCGGCGCGCTGGAGCCGCTTGCGCGCAACGCCTTCGCGGGCGGCTTCATCTGGATCCTGTGCGTGGCCGCGGCGGTGGCGCTGCTGAGCGCCGTCTTCGTCCACCTGCTGATGAGAGACGCGCCGGCGCGGCAGCCAGTGGGAACGGATGCGCCGTTAGCCCGCTGACGCCGCTTGCCCTTGAGCGCCGCCAGGTTTCATTGTCGATGCATCGCCCGCCGCAACGCCGCCTGTGCCAGCAGCCGCGTGGAATCCAGCGTAGGCAGCGGCGAGTTCGCGTCGTTGACGATCAGGGGAATCTCGGTGCAGCCGAGCACGACGGCGTCGCAGCTCTGCGCCTTCATCCGTCCGATCACCTGCTGAAAACAAGCGAGCGCCTGCGCCGTGGCGATGCCGCCGACCAGTTCGTCCATGATGATGCGATTGATTTCATCGCGCCCCGCGTGGTCCGGCCGCACATAGCGGAGCCCGCGCGCGGCGAGTTTCTCCGGGTAGACCTCGCTGTCGACAAGCCAGCGCGTGCCGGTCAGCCCGAGGCAGGTGAAACCGCGCTCCACCGCGCTAGCGGCAACTACCTCGGCAATATGCAGCCACGGCAGCGGCGAACGCGGCACCACATACGGTAACGCCTGGTGGATGGTGTTGTCGGGGCAGATCAGGAAGTCCGCGCCCATGCCGGCAAGCTTGCCGGCGGAGGTGAGCATCAACTCCCCTACACCCTGCCAGTCGCCGCGGTCCAGGCATTCGACGTATCCGGCAAGCGACGGCGTGTGCATCGATATCTCGGGATGCGCGTGCGGCCCGAGCAGGCGGGCGCCTTCCATGCAGATGGTGCGATAGCAAAGCGCCGCGCCTTCCGCGGAGCAGGCAACGATGCCGATGTGCTGGGTCATGACGGACGGCTCCATGCAATATACCGAAGACGGCTGCCGTGCGCAGCAGCGTCGGGTAGCCGCCGCCGCACGCCGGAAGGAAGGAGAAAAGCTGGCGCTGGCTCAGCCGGCAACGCGCGGCTTGACGCGCCCCGCCGCATCCTTGGCACGCACGCGGGCGGTTTCCACGTCGGCGTCGTACGCCAGCGCCACGCCCATGCGGCGCTTGGCAAAGCTCTCGGGCTTGCCGAACAGGCGCAGTTCGGTCTGCGGTACGCGCAGCGCCTGGTCCACGCCATCGAACACCACGCCCTCGGCATCGACCCCGCCGTAGATCACGGCGCTGGCACCCGGGCTCTTGAGCGCTGTGCTGACCGGCAGGCCGAGAATGGCGCGGGCATGCAGCTCGAACTCGTTCTGCCACTGGGTGATCATGGTCACCATGCCGGTGTCGTGAGGACGAGGGCTGACTTCGCTGAACCAGACCTGCTCGCCCTTGACGAACAGTTCGACCCCGAAAAGGCCCTGGCCACCGAGGTTGGTGGTGACGGCCTGCGCGATCTCCTGGGCGGTCCGCAGCGCGGCCGGATGCATGGGGTGCGGCTGCCAGCTTTCCACGTAGTCGCCGCTGACCTGCACGTGGCCGATCGGCTCGCAGAACTGCGTTTCCACCTGTCCGCCGGCATCGAGCGCACGCACGGTCAGCAACGTGATTTCATAGTCGAAGTCGATAAAGCCTTCCACGATCACCCGCCCGTGGCTGACGCGGCCGCCGGCCATGGCATGGTCCCACGCCGCCTTCACGCCTTCGGGCCCGTCGATCTTGCTCTGGCCCTTGCCGGAGCTGCTCATCACCGGCTTGACCACGCACGGGTAGCCAATACCGCCGTCGATGGCAGCCTGCAGCTCATCCAGCGAATCGCAGAACTTGTAGGGGCTGGTCGGCACGCCCAGCGTCTCCGCTGCCAGGCGGCGGATGCCTTCGCGATCCATCGTCAGGCGCGCGGCGCGCGCGGTGGGGATGACGCGCACCACGCCGCCGGCTTCCAGCACTTCCAGCATGGGCGTGGCGATAGCCTCGATCTCCGGCACCACCAGGTCCGGCTGCTCGGCTTCGATCAGCGCCTTGAGCTGCTCCGGATCGCTCATGGCGATGGTGCGGGCATGGTGGGCAACCTGCTGGCCGGGGGCGTTTTCGTAGCGGTCCACCGCAATCGTTTCAACGCCGAGCCGCTGCAGCGCGATCAGGACTTCCTTGCCGAGTTCGCCGGAGCCCAGCAGCATGACTTTGGTCGCGGAAGGCGAAAGAGGGGTGCCGATAGTGGTCATGTGAAATCAGGGCCTGAAAATCAAGTGAAAACAGGGATTGTACGTGGACGGGAAGGGAGCGCCCAGGCAGCACGGGACGCGGGCCCGGGACGCCTGGGCGCTGCTGCCGGCGGCAACGCGCCGGGCAGCCTCAGCGCAGCAGCTTGCGGATGCCCTGCTGCCAGGATGGCTCGCCGCAGCCGGATGGGTTTTCGGGCCCGAGCAGCGTCACGTAGCCTCTGCCCTTCATGCAGGCTTCGTAGGCCCGCACCTTGGCGCACCGGCCGGCGCCGGCCTTTTGCGACATGGCCTTGCATTGCGCGATCGAGCGGTCCATCGGCCCGAAGTCGAGGGCGTCGGGATTCGATGCCGACACGGTATCGGCGCCGCCGGCCGAGAACTCGAGCGGCCCGGTGCACCCGGCCAGGAGTACCGCGGCCGCGAACAGGACATGCTTACCGGCCATACCTGCCAATCACACTCTGCGCGCCGAGTGCATGTCCCTTTAGCGCCGCCATCAGCGCCTCCCTGGTCAGCCCCGGCGGCAGCGCGGAGGGTGCGATATCCGTTGCGACCACGGTCAGGGTGTAGTGATGAGGTACATCGCCAACCGGTGGACAGGGACCGTGATAGGCCATTCCGCCCCTGACATTCTTGCCGAGGGTAACGCCGTGGCCATCGGTCTGGCCCTCGCCCTGCCTGAGCTGCCCGCGCTCGGCGGCGATGTTGTATGCAACCCAGTGCGAAACGCCCAGTCCCATCGCGCCATCGGGATCCGACAGCAGCACGGCCACCGATCTGGTGCCGGCGGGAAGATTCGTCCACGACACCTGCGGCGACACGCCCTTGCCCCCGCAATCGGAAGCATCGTTGCCATGCAGTACCGGAATCGAAGCGCCATCGGCAAAGGATGCTGACGACACCTGCATACCCGCCGCCTGCGCGGCGCCGAGGCATGCGCAGAGCAATACGCCGGCAAGCGGTGCGCCGATTGTTCCGGTGATTTTCATTATTACTATCCTCCGCCAGGGAAATGAGTGGAATGTATGCGGGCCCCACGAGCGAATGTGCGCGTATACCCTCTGGCATTCCCGATTGCCAGCGCGGGGATTCCGGATTTACCATGGGCTTGATCGTGCCCAAGGCATTTACTGCGTACGAAAGATGTCATTAGATATAGCGTTAAGAATATAACGACTAAAGGAGACATCCATGCAAGATTATCAAAGCCTTGTCTTCGTGTGCGCTATTGTGTTGATCGGCCTTTATGTCTTGCTTGGTACACTTGCCGAATCCCGCGCGATCAAATTCGGCGCCCCCGCCATCGTGACGGTACTGATGGTGGCGTTCTCCGTCTCGCCGTGGCACGTGGTGGGATAAACCGCGGCCAGACGCGCTGCGGGCAGCAGCAGGCGCGGTACTGCCGCGACACGTAAGATCGGCGCGCAAGCAGCGCGCGCCGCCATGCAAAGCACCACACATCCGGCACCCGTTGCCATCGCGCCCCGCCTTGCGCGGCCGCCGGTGCTGCACTGCGGCAGGCATACGATCGGTACGCCCGACAGGAAGCCATGATGCGCCAACCCGCCATGCATTGCATTCTCGCCGCCATTGCCGGCCTGCTGGTTTTGCCCGGCGTGGCGCTTGCGCAGGCGGCCCAGGCTATTACCGCCGGCCCCGTGAACCTGCGAGCCGGGCCGGCACCGGATTACCCGGTGGTGGCGCAGTTATCCGCTGGTGTGCCCCTTGCGGTAATGGGTTGCATCAGCCAATACACCTGGTGCGATGTTGCACTGCCCAATCTGCGCGGCTGGGTTTACGCCGGGCGGCTCAGCTACCCTTACCAAGGCGGCTATGTCCCGCTCCTGAACTATGGCACCGTGATCGGCCTGCCGATCATTACGTTCTCCATCGGCTCTTATTGGGATAACTATTACCGTGGCCGGCCCTGGTATCGCGACCAGGCACGCTGGGCGCACCATCCGCCATACAGGCCGGGCCCGGGATATCCGTCCGGTCATATGCGTCCACCCGGACCACCGCACGGGAGTGGCGGCCGCCCGCCCGGCTGGCAGCAGGGCCATGGTGGTAACGGCGGTGAACGTGGTGGCGGTGAACGTGGTGGCGGTGGACACGGCGGTAGCCATGGCGGTGGTCACGGTGGTGGTGGTCACGGTGGTGGTGGTCACGGTGGTGGTGGTCACGGTGGTGGTGGTCACGGCGGTGGTCACGGCGACCGGCAATAGCGCGCGCGGCGACGTGTCCCGGGGCACGCAGTGGCAAACGGGTTCAGCCAGGCTGAGAAATCCGGCCATTGCCGGTTCCGCCGGCCTGCCTCAGAATTTTGCCAGACACCGTCCAGGCAGAAGGACGCCCGCCATTCACACAAGAGATCCAGGAGACCACCATGCGCGACTACGCCGATGCCATCGCCGGCTTTTACTATGAGACAGCGATCGCGGAGCGCTTGAGCGGCAAGCTCGATGCGATCAACGCCTGCGTCGAATGCTGCGACCGCCACGCGCTGCCCGGGCGCATCGCGCTGTTCTGGGAGGGCCGCGACGGCACCAGCGAGACCTACACCTTCGCGCAGCTGCAAAAGCTTTCGGCCCAGTTCGCCAGCTTCCTGAAATCGCAGGGCATCGGGCCGGGCGACCGGGTGGCGGGCCTGCTGCCGCGCACACCGGAGTTGCTGGCCACCATCCTGGGCACCTGGCGCGCCGGCGCGGTGTACCAGCCGCTGTTTACCGCCTTCGGGCCCAAGGCCATCGAACACCGGCTGCAGGCGTCGGGCGCACGCCTGGTGGTCACCGATGGCGCCAACCGGAGCAAGCTGGACGATGTGGCAGACTGCCCGGATGTGCTGACCGTTGGAGGCGCCAAGGGCCGTGGCATCCGGCGCGGCGACTTCAGTTTCTGGGCGGAGCTGGATCGCCAGGCCAGCGCGTTCGAACCGGTCATGCGCAAGGGCGACGACCCCTTCCTGATGATGTTCACGTCCGGCACCACCGGCCCGGCCAAGCCCTTGTTCGTGCCGCTCAAGGCCGTCGCCGCGTTCGCGGGCTATATGCGCGATGCGGTCGACCTGCGCCCGGAGGATGCTTTCTGGAACCTGGCCGATCCGGGCTGGGCCTATGGCTTGTACTACGCCGTGACCGGGCCGCTGGCACTGGGCCATCCCACCACGTTCTATGACGGCCCGTTCAGCATCGAGAGCACCTGCCGCGTCATCAACAAGTACGGCATCACCAACCTGGCCGGCTCGCCCACCGCTTACCGGCTTCTGATCGCAGCCGGGAAAGACGTGGCGGGCCCCCTGCGCGGCAAGCTGCGCGCGGTCAGCAGCGCCGGCGAGCCGCTCAACCCGGAAGTGATCCGCTGGTTCGCCGATCAGCTCGATGTCACCATCCACGATCACTACGGCCAGACCGAAACGGGCATGGTGCTGTGCAACCATCACGCGCTGCGCCATCCGGTGCACGTCGGCGCGGCCGGCTTTGCCAGCCCGGGCCATCGCGTGGTGGTGGTGGACGACGAAGCCCGCGAACTGCCGGCCGGCCAGCCGGGCACGCTCGCGCTGGACCTGGAGCAATCGCCCATGTGCTGGTTCCCCGGCTATCACGGTACGACGACCAGGGCCTTCGTCGGCAAGTACTACCTGACCGGCGATACCGCCGAGCTGAACCCGGACGGCAGCATCAGCTTCATCGGCCGCGCCGACGACGTGATCACCACCTCGGGCTATCGCGTCGGGCCGTTCGACGTGGAAAGCGCACTGATCGAGCATCCTGCCGTGATCGAGACCGCGGTCATCGGCAAGCCCGATCCGGAACGCACCGAAGTGATCAAGGCCTTCGTGGTGCTCGCCCCGCAATACCAGGCAAGCCCCGAACTGGCCGAAGCGCTGCGATTGCATGTGCGCAATCGCCTGGCGGCGCACGCCTATCCGCGCGAGATCGAATTCGTGGCCGAACTGCCGAAGACCCCCAGCGGCAAGGTCCAGCGTTTCATCCTGCGCAACCAGGAGGTGGCGAAACTGCGCGAGGCAGGGGTGCCGGCGTAGCCGGGCCGGCCGGCGGCCTGACCGCGCGGTATGGCATCCCAGTGGCGCTGCAAGGCAGCGCTTTTTTTTGTCCCTCCTCTTCGCCCTGCCGTCTCCTCCCCTAGGGTTCAAGGTGTGACCGGAATCCGCTGGAGATCGCGGCAACCGTGCTGCACCTCTCGTCTCTTGTCGGTCGAATCCAGGTTTATCGCTGGCACCGGGATCATCGTCGACGGCGGCATGAGCCATCTGTGGATCCGAGGCTTGTCGCGCTGGCCGCTGTGCTGCATGCAGCACCCCCTCTCATGAGGGAATCGAAATGTATGCCTTGCTGCACAGCAACAGCATGGATTTACTTTTTGTCCGGGTTTGTCCCTAGGGGCTATCCAAATAAGGCCCCATAGAATCATCCCTTGAATGGTGCACTGCGCAATTGCAGGCACCGTTCCCCTTTCGAACCAGACAATCGACCCGAATCACGGCGACGCCACATTTCGTGCATGCCGGCATATGGACGGGCGATTCACAGGAGAACACGCATGTTCGCTTTTTCGTCCGACCAGTTTGCCGAAGCTCAGAAGGCCCACGTCGCCAACCTGTTCGCGCTGACGAATACGGCCTTCGACGGTTTCCAGAAACTGGCCGAACTGAACCTGCAGGCGGCCAGATCGGCGCTTGCCGAAAGCCAGGACAGCATCCAGGCCGCCTTGTCCGGGAATGGCTTGCAGGACGCGATTTCCGTGCCGGGCAAGCTCGCACAGCCGGCTGCGGAGAAAGCACTGGCCTATGCCCGCCAAGTCTACGAGATCGCCTCGAACACGCAGGCCGAGCTCTCCAAGACGGTGGAAGCGCAGTACGAACAGCACAACCGCAGCGTGCAGAACTTCGTCGATACCTTCGTGAAGAATGCGCCGGCAGGATCGGAAGCACTGACCGCCCTGCTGCAATCGACGGTGGCTGCCGCCAACAATACCTATGACTCGGTGCAGAAGGCCACCAGGCAGGCTGCCGAAACCGTCAAGTCCAACCTCGAGGCCTCGGCCGCGGTAGCCAATGGCGCGGTTCAGCAGAACGCCCGCCGCGCAGGCACTGCCGCCAAGCAGTAAGAGAGCGACGTAGAAAAAAGAAAGGGCGGCAGAAATCAAAAGCGCCTCTGCGCAGCGCGGCCCCCCCGCGCTGCGCAGGAAAACCGCGTAGCGCGTGCGCCGCTACGACACCAGGCAGCCTTAGCGCAGATGCCCGCCGAACAGCCCGAGCAGGCCGATCACGATCAGGTAGAGCGCGACGATGTAGTTCAGCAGCCGGGGCATGACCAGGATCAGGATGCCCGCGATCAACGAGATCAGCGGGCTGACGTTCGAGATGGCCACCATGATGGCTCCTTCCTCAACGCAGAGCCGAGCGCCAGGCTGGGCGCAACGGCATGGCAACGCGGCGCGGCTCGCCGGAATCGGGCGTGATCGAGGTGCGCCCCCATCCCTGCTGGCGAAGCCGCCCGCAACAGGCGTGGCGGCCTCGACAAGCCTGTCGCTTGCGCTTACTTGCCTTTCCCCTTCAGCAGGTTCTTCGCCTCTTCGATGTTCTGCTCCGCGCGCTTGGTGATCACCGCCAGCGCCTCGGCTTGCGACTTCTGCGCCATCTCCGCCAGTTCGCGCATATTGTTGAATGCCTGCTGCAAGCCCTGCTGCACGAACTCGCCCTGCTTGGCCATGGCCTCGGCCGGATTGCCGCCCGCGCTCATCTGCGTGGCCGCGGCCTGGATTTCCTGCATGGTCTTGCTGAGGATTTCCGTCTGCTTCTGCACCAGCGCCTGCATGCCCTCGTAGGCGACCTTGTTGGCCTCCGCGATGGCTTCGATATCCTTGCGCCGGGCTTCGATCACGGAGCTCATATCGACGCCGGGAAGCTTGTACTGCTCGAGCAGCTTGCTGAAATCGGTGAACGGATTTGCCGGATTGGCCATGATGCATCTCCTCGCTGGGGGTAGTGAGTCAGGAAACTGAGTCAGGAAACAAGTCCGCGCCAGGCCCGCCCGGGTGGCGTTGTTCGATCGCTGACGCGGTAGCCTAAGTGTAGCGCGTGCCGCACGGCGCAAGGAAAGGAAAGCGGCACCGGCGCCGCGCGAGCGTCCGGGAATGCACTCAGACCTGCCCGGCCTGCTGCGCGGCCTCTTCGAATTCCGCGAACGCCTCTTTCAAAACTCTGAACTGGCCCGGCCAGGGGCCCGCCGATACACTCGCCCGCACACTCGATTTCAATTCAGTCTTGCGGAGAACTCATGCTTCATCAGGCCCTGGCCGGCATCAAGGTGCTGGATTTGTCCCGGATACTGGCCGGCCCCTGGTGCACGCAGAATCTCGCCGACCTCGGCGCTGCCGTCACCAAGGTGGAACGCCCCGGGTTCGGCGACGATACGCGTGGCTGGGGACCGCCCTATCTGCAAGCGGCCGGCAACGAAGACAGCATCGAAGGCGAAGGCACGGACCGCTTGTCCGCTTACTTCATCTGCTGCAACCGCGGCAAGCAGTCCGTCGCCATCGACTACACCACGCCCGAGGGCGCCGCGCAAATCCGGCAACTCGCGCTGGAAGCGGACGTGCTGGTGGAGAACTACAAGGTCGGCACGCTGCGCCGCTACGGGCTCGACTACGAAACGCTCAAGGCGCTCAACCCGCGCCTCGTCTACCTGTCGATCACCGGCTTCGGCCAGAGCGGCCCGATGGCCGGCAAGCCCGGCTATGACTACGTGTTCCAGGGCATGGGCGGGCTGATGAGCTACACGGGGCATCCCGATGGCGAGCCGGGCGCCGGCCCGCTGCGCACCGGGGTGGCCGTGGTGGACCTGACCACAGGCATGTACGCCACCTCGGCGGTACTGGCCGCCTTGCTGCGGCGGCATGCCACCGGGCAGGGCGAGTACCTGGACATCGCCCTGCTCGACGTTGCCGTGGCGCTCAACGCCAACCAGGCGGCCAACTACCTGGTGTCAGGCAAGGCGCCCCAACGCAGCGGCAATGCCCATCCCAACTGCGCCCCATACGAAGTGTTCCGCTGCGCGGACGGCTACCTGATCCTGGCCATCGGCAACGATGCGCAGTTCGCCCGCTTTTGCGAAGTGGCCGGGCTTGGCGCGCTGGCGGCCGACCCACGCTATGCCAGCAATTCCGGACGCATTGCCAATCTTCCGGCGCTGCGCGGGATACTGGCCGATCTCTTCCCCACCCGCGACCGGCAGAGCTGGACGCAGGCCTTCGATGCGGCCGGCGTGCCGTGGGGGCCGATCCATTCCATGGAAGACGTGTTCGCGCATCCGCAGGTCAAGCACCGCCAGCTGGTGCAGGAGGCAGAGCACCCGGTGCTTGGGCGCGTGCCGATGATCCGCAATCCCATGCTGGCCGGCGGCGCGATGCCGCCCGCGCCGCCCCCCCTGCTCGACGAGCATGGCGAATACAACAGACGCATGCAGGGCATGCGCACGGACACCTGAAGGCGGTCGGCCTCCCGGTCCGGCCGCACCAGGCACCAGGCACGACACGAGACACGAAGCGCGGAACAGCAGCGACGCACCAGAACCACATTGATACCCGGAGACAAGACTTGAACACACGCATCCTCGCCACCACCCTGCTCGCGGGCCTGGGCCTTGCCAGCGGCGCGCACGCCTCGGCCTACCCCGACAAGCCGGTCAAGCTGATCGTGCCTTACGCGGCCGGCGGCACCACCGACATCATCGCCCGCATCGTCGGCACCCGGCTCGGCACCGTGCTCAAGCAGCCCGTGGTGGTGGAGAACCGCCCGGGCGCCGGCGGCGCCGTTGGCAGCGCCTACGCGGCCAGGCAGGCGCCCGACGGCTACACGCTGGTGATGGAAGTGGAGAGCTCGCACGCGGTGAATCCCAACGTCTATGCCAAGACGGCGTACGATCCCGTCAAGGACTTCGCGCCGATCAGCAATCTCGCCGACGTGCCCAATGTGCTGGTGGTCAACCCCGGCTTTCCGGCCAGCGATCTCGCCGGCTTCATCAAGCTGTTGAAGGCCAATCCCGGAAAGTACTCGTTCGGCTCCTCGGGCAATGGCGGCCTTAGCCATATGAACGGCGAACTGTTCATGAACGAGACCGGCACCCGGATGCTCCACGTGCCCTACAAGGGCCTGGGCCCGGCGCTCAACGACGCGGTGGCGGGACAGATCCAGGTCGTGTTCGACAACATCCCCTCCTCCTCCGGCCTGATCCAGGGCCACCGCCTGCGCCCGCTGGCGGTGGCGGCCAGGCAGCGGCTGGCGGTGCTGCCCGACGTGCCCACCTATGCCGAGGCCGGCCTGCCGGGCATGAACAACCCGTCCTGGTTCGGCCTGGGCGCGCCTGCCGGCACGCCCGAGCCTATCCTGGACAGGCTCAACGAGGCGGTGCGCCACGTGCTGGCCGAGCCCGAGGTGGTCGCCGCCATCGAGAAGCAAGGCGCCATGCCGAGCCCGACCACGCGCAAGGCATTCGGCGACCTGATCCGGGTCCAGAACGCGCACTGGAAGAAGGTCGTCGAAGATATCCATTTCACCAAACTGCAGTAGGACGAAGCCATGAGCCAGGCAGATACGAAGCACTACGCCGGCGTCGAAGTCAATGCACTCGGCGTCGCCACCCTGACCATCCGCGAGGCAGGTTCGCTGAACATCCTGAGCACCCCGGTGATCGCCGCGCTGACGCGCGCCGTGTCCGAGCTGGCGGGCCGCGACGGGATCCGCGTCCTGGTCATGCAGGGCGCCGGGGAAAAAGGCTTTATCGGCGGCGCGGATATCAAGGAAATGGCCGCCCTGACGCGCGACAGCGGCGAGCGCTTTATCAGCGGCCTGCGCGGCCTGTGCGATGCGGTGCGGCACTTCCCCGCGCCGGTGATCGCGCGCATGCCGGGCTGGTGCCTGGGCGGCGGCCTGGAGCTGGCACTGGCCTGCGATATCCGCATCGCCGCGGACAACGCCCAGCTTGGCATGCCCGAGGTCAAGGTGGGCATTCCTTCCGTGATCCACGCCGCGCTGATGCCCCGGCTGATCGGCAATGCGCGCGCCGCCTGGATGCTGCTGACCGGCGAGATCTCCGACGCCCGCGAAGCGCTGGCCTGGGGCCTGGTGAGCAAGGTCGTGCCGCTGGCTGAACTCGATGCGGAAATCGAGCGCGTGGCAACGCTGCTGGCCAGCTTCGGTCCCGCCGCGCTGCGGCAGCAAAAGCGGCTGCTGCGCGAGTGGGAAGAAGCGCCGCTGGAGGTCGCCATCGACAACAGCGTGGCGGAGTTCGGCAGCGCTTTCGAGACCGGCGAGCCGCAGCGCTTCATGAACGCGTTCCTGCAGCGCAAGCGGTAAGGGGCGAGCGGACCGGGCGCTGCGGCCGGAGGCCGAAGCGCCTCGCCGGCATCAGATATTCCACCGGTCCGCGATAGCAGCCAGGTGCTGCCGCAGTGCGTCGAACTCGCCGGACAGGCGCTGCGTCAGCGATACATAGCCAGCCCATCGCGCGGGGACTTCGCCAGCCACCCGCTCGAGCCGCGAACTGCCGCGCGGCGCCAGGCGCGCGACCACGCCATACGTCAGCGCGCGCGCCATGCCGATCAGCATCGCGTTGATGCGGCGCGTCTCGTCGCCGAGATGATTCCGGAGGAAGGCCCTGTCCAGTTCGTGCTCCTCGCGCGGGCGCGTGGCGGCCAGCACCTCGAGCAGGCTGATGCTGACGCGCATGCTGTGCTGGATGGCTTCCAGTTGTTCCATCGAGACCCCGGTCTCCTTGGCGACCGAAGGCATCAGGGAACGCAATTGCACCAGCAGGCCGCCTTGCAGGATCATGGCTTTCTGGAGGACGGCCTTGTCGAGGCTGGCATCCGTGGCGATGGCCGTGTGCATTCTTGCGCAGCTGCGCAGGGCCTCGGCAAGCTTGTAGCGCCAGGAATAGGTGGCGTGCAGGGGCAAGGCGAAAGAGAACAGCAGTGCGATGGCGATGCCGATCAACACATCCGCCGTGCGCCACAGCCCGTCGGCAATCGCGTTCTCGCCGTGGCCGGCAACGATGAAGATGGTGATGGCGGAAAGCAGCGCGATATAGCCGCCCTTGCCGATCGCGTGATACGCGCAGATGGCGCAGGCGACCACGATCAGCGCGTAGCTGAGCAAGGGCGCCTGGAAATACGATTGCTGCAGGATGATCGCCAGCCCTGCCCCCGCCCCGATCAGCGTGCCGAGCGCGCGCTCGGCCGCCTTCTTGCGGATATTGCCATGGTGCTGCAGGCCGCCGATGACAACCAGCAGCGTGATGGACGCCCATTCCCCATGGGGCAGGTGGATGCCGGTAGTCAGCGCAATCGATGTCAGCAGGCCGAGTCCGACCCGGAGCGCATGAATCAGCCGGGCATGGCGGTAACGGCGCGCCGGATCCGCCAGCGGGCGCAGCACGCGCCGCAGCGATGGAGGAAATCCGGTCATTTGCGGGGACATCATGCGGGGCTACCTGAAAAGGCGAGATATTCAAGCGCTCAATTCTATCGCCTCGGCGTGCCGGACGGTGCCGATTCCCGGCGCAGCCGCATCAGCCCCCTGGAAAACGCTGGGCTGGAAGTCCCCCGGCAGGGCAACGCACACCCCGGATCAACCGGCCGCGAAGGTCCGCCGCCCCTCGGCCACCAGCCGCACCAGCAGCGGCGCCGGGGTCCAGTGTTCGCCATGGCCGGCGTATAGCGCCCGGATCTTCTCAAGCGTGCGGTCCAGCCCGATGGTCTGCGCATAGAACATCGGCCCGCCACGCCACGCGGGAAAGCCATAACCATGCACGTACACCACGTCGATGTCCGACGCGCGCTGCGCGATGCCCTCCTCCAGGATGCGCGCGCCTTCGTTGACCAGCGCGAGCATGC
Organism: Cupriavidus sp. 96C5-1; assembly: GCF_057798855.1. Taxonomy (NCBI): domain Bacteria; kingdom Pseudomonadati; phylum Pseudomonadota; class Betaproteobacteria; order Burkholderiales; family Burkholderiaceae; genus Cupriavidus; species Cupriavidus sp. 96C5-1. The sequence continues at coordinate 87,573 of NZ_JBYOJU010000010.1, forward strand.
AGCGCTCCACGATCTCTTCGTCGCCCACTTCGCGGCGCGCGACGCCGGCCTCCTCCGCGCAAGCGCGGATCAGGGCGTCGATGCCGGGATCCGGCAGCGGGGTCCGGCTGCCAGGCTCGTAGCGGTAGTAGCCTGCGTTCGTCTTCTGGCCAAAGCGGCCCAGCTCGCAGATGCGGTCGGCCACCTTCGAGTAGCGCAGGTGCGCCGGGCGCGTGGGCGCGAGCCGCTTGCGCGTGGCCCAGTTGATGTCCATGCCGGCAAGATCCGCCATGGCCAGCGGGCCCATGGCCATGCCGAAACGGGTGAGAGCACCGTCCACCTGCCGCGGCGAGGCGCCCTCCTCCAGCAAGAAGCCAGCCTCGCGCCAGTAGGGGGTGAGCATGCGGTTGCCGACAAAACCTTCGCACACGCGCACCAGCACCGGGAGCTTGCCGATGGCCTGGGCCATCTTCATGCAGGTGGCGGTCACCGCCGGCGCGGTGCGCGCGCCTTGCACCACTTCCAGCAGCTTCATCACATTGGCCGGGCTGAAGAAGTGCAGCCCGATCACATCGTGCGGGCGCGACGTCGCCGCGGCGATGGCATCGATGTCCAGCCGGGATGTATTGGTGGCGAGGATGGCGCCGGGCTTGCAGACGGCGTCGAGCCGGGCGAACACGGCTTGCTTGACCGCCAACGCCTCGAACACTGCTTCGATCACCAGGTCGGCGTCCGCCAGCACGGCATCGTCCAGCGTGGGCGTGATGCACGCCATGCGCCGCGCGATGTCCTGCCCGGTGAGCTTGCCCTTGCCGGCGGTGATCTCGTAGTTGCGGCGGATCTGCGCCAGTCCGCGCGCGAGCGCTGCCTGTTGCTGCTCGAGCAGGATCACGGGGATGCCGGCATTGGCGAACGCCATGGCGATGCCGGCACCCATGGTGCCCGCGCCGAGGATGCCCACCCGCGCGACGGGGCGCAATGCAGCACCGGCAGGCAAGGCCGCCACCTTGGGCGCCTCCCGTTCGGCAAAGAAGAGATGCCGCAGCGCCTTCGATTCCGTGCCCGCCACCAGTTGGTCGAAGCGGGCACGCTCGTCATCCAGCCCCGCCTCCAGCGGCAGCCGCGTGGCCGCCTCCACGCAGGCGATGGCCGCGCCTTGCGCCAGCGCATTGCGCGCCCTGGCGCTGACCGCCGCGGTGCGCGCCGCGAAGTCCGTACCGGCGGCATCGGCGCAAGGCTTGCGGGCGATCACGGGATGCGCGCCCGGCAAACCCGCCACGCGGCCGGCAAAGGCGACTGCCGCGGCCAGCGGCTCTCCCTCCATCAACGCGTCCGCCATGCCAAGCGCCACGGCCTGGTCCCCGCGCACGGCCCTGCCCGACTGGATCAGGTCCAGCGCCACCGGCACCCCGATCAGGCGCGGCAGGCGCTGCGTGCCGCCGCCGCCCGGCACCAGGCCGAGGTTCACTTCCGGCAGCCCCAGGCTGGCATCGGTGCTGACGATGCGGTAATGGCAGCCCAGCGCCAGCTCCATGCCCCCGCCGAGCGCCACGCCATGGATGGCGGCAACCACCGGCTTGGCCGACTGCTCGATGCGCGCGATCACCTGGCGCAGCATCGGCTGCGCGGTAGCGGCGGGCGTATTGAACTGGCGGATATCCGCCCCCCCGCAAAACCCCTTGCCGGCACCGAGGATCACGATGGCGGCGATGGCCTCGTCCTGCCCGGCTCTGGCCAGGCCGCCGAAAAGGCCAAGGCGGACGCTGTCGCCCAGGCCGTTTACCGGCGGGTTGTCGAGCAGCAGGACGGCGGTTCGGCCCAGGCGGCCGTATTGCACGGTGGAGGTGAGCGCGACGAAAGCGCACGAAGAGGTCAACGTGGAGGTCAACGTGGAGGTCATGAAAGTCAGGATCCCGGTAGTGTTGAGGCGCGGACTTGCGCCCGTTTACAGCGCGGTGGAAAGAATGGCCGTGGCCTGGCTGGACAGCACGCCGCCATTGCCGTGGACCAGCGCGACTTCGGCGCCCCCGACCTGCCGGGCGCCAGCCTCGCCGCGCAGCTGCGTGACCGCCTCGATCACCAGGAAGATGCTGTACATGCCCGGATGGGTGCAGGACAGCCCGCCACCGTTGGTGTTCATCGGAAAAGCGCCGCCGGGCTCGATGCGCCCGCCGGACACAAAGGCACCGCCCTCGCCCTTGGCGCAGAAGCCAAGGTCCTCCAGGAACAGGATCGGGTTGATGGTGAAGGCATCGTACAGCTCCACCACGTCGATGTCGCCCGGCGCCAGGCCTGCCTCGGCGAATGCCTTGCGCCCCGACTCCACGGCGGGCGTGACCGTCACGTCGTCCATGCAGGAGATCTGCCGGTGCCAGTGTGCGTGGCCGCAGCCGAGCACATAGACCGGCTTCGCATGCAGGCCGCGCGCACGGTCGGCGCGCGTGACCACGAAGGCCCCGGCGCCATCGGTGACCAGGCAGCAATCGCGCACCGTGAGCGGGTCGGAGATCATCTTGGCGTGGATCACGTCGTCCAGCGTGAGCGGATCGCGCGAGAAGGCATCGGGATTGCGCTGCGCCCACTTGCGCGCGGCCACCGCCACCTCTGCCAGTTGCGTGCGCGTGGTGCCGTACTGGTGCATATGGCGCGCCGCCGCCAACGCGTAGCTGCTGGGCGGGTTGAAGGGCTTGTACGGGTGCTCGTAGGGCTGCGGGTCCAGTTCGGCCCGCATCTGGTTGAGGCGCGAACTGCTGGGCACGCTGCGCGGCGTGCTGCCGTAGCAGATCAGTACGTTGTCGCATTCGCCGGCCTCGATCGCCATGGCCGCGATCTTCAGGTCGGCGATAAAGGACGAGCCGCCGAACATGGTGCTGTCGGAAAAGCGCGGCCGGATGCCGAGGTATTCGGCCATCCGCATCACCCACCATGGCGAGGTCAGGCTGGCGGTGATGATGCCGTCGATCTCGCACATGCGCAGGCCGCTGGCTTTCACGGCTGCATGCGCCGCCTGCGCGATGATCTCCTGCTCGGTGCGGCCACCGGCGTGGCCCAGGCCAGCCATCCCGGTGCCGAGAATGGCGATCGCGCCGCGCGCGTTTCCTGCATGGCTCATCGCTGCACCTCGCCGGGCACGAATACCAGCAGCGGGCCGGTCTCCTCCTGCACGATCTCCGCCCGCACGCGCATGCCGATCCTGACCGCATCCGGCACGATGCCGGTGACCCGGCTCATCATCCTTGGCCCTTCGTCCAGATCGACCAGGCAGACGTTGTAGTCGCCTTCCTTCCTGCGCACCGTGGTGGTCGAGTACACCGTGCCGCCGCCGCACGGCGCCTGCCACGCTAGCACATCGGCGCCGCAGTGCGGACACAGCACGCGCGGGAAAAAGTGCCAGCGGCCACAATCCGTGCAGCGGGGAATGACAAAGCTGCCCTGCGCCAGCTTGCCGAAATAAAAGGCGTCCGCACCCTGCATGGCCGCCGCATCCGATTGACTTTGCATCGATATCGCTCCGCGATCTGGTTCGTCCGGTTTCATTCCTCCACCTTCACCCCGGTGATCTGGACGGTGCGCTGCCACTTGGCCACCTCGGCCTCGACATACTTGCGGAATGCCGCCGGCCCCAGCGTGCCCGCCGCTTCGGCGCTCTGCTTGCGCAGCCTGGCCGCCATCTCCGGCGAGCTCATGATGCGATTGGCCTCCCGGTTCAGCCGCGCCACGATCTCGGGCGGCGTGCCGGCCGGCGCGTACAGGCCCAGCCAGGTATAGAGGTCGTAGTTCTTGTAGCCGGCTTCGGCAATGGTGGGCAGATCGGGGAACAGCTTGCTGCGCTCAGCACTGGTGACCGCGATCGGGCGCAGCTTGCCGGCGGCGATAAAGGCCGAGACGCTCATGGAATCCTGGAACACCATCGGGATCTGCCCTGCCACCACGTCGTTGGTGGAAGGCGACGCACCCTTGTACGGAACATGCACCAGCGGCACGCCGGCCACCTGCCGGAACAACTCTCCGGCCAGGTGGGTGGACCCGCCCACGCCGGCCGAGCCATAGGGCACGCTGGGCTGCGCTTTCGCCCATTTGACGAACTCCTGCACGGTCTTGACGGGTACCGACGGATTCACCACCAGCAGGTTCGGCGCCTTGGCGATCAGCGCGATCGGCTCGAAATCCTTCACGGGCTGGTAACGCACGCTCTTCTGCACCGCCGGCGCGATCACATGGCCGGTGGCGCTCAGCAGCAAGGTGTAGCCATCGTCGGGCTTGCGCGCCACGTACTCGGTGGCGACCTGCCCGGCCGCGCCGGGGCGGTTCTCCACCACGAAACTCTGTTTGAACGCCTGCGACAGCTCCGCCGCCAGCAGGCGGCCCACGATGTCGGTCATGCCGCCCGGGGCAAACGCCACCACGATGGTGACCGGCCTGGAAGGATACGCATCCGGCTGGGCAAGCGCAGGCGAAGCGGCAACGATGGCGGTAAGGGCGCTGCCGCACAGGGCGAGCAGGCGCAAGCGGGCCTGGAAGGATTTCACGCGTGTCTCCGGATCTTTGGTTCTTATGTGTGAGCGCCGGGCCGGCGCGGGCGAGGATGCGCCATCGATGGCTCTGGGGCTGCCGGCCAGTATATTTTTGGGCCCGGCGCCGGGCCATCCGAAAGATTCGAACCGGCGGTTCGCGGATTTGGAACGCTCCGGGGCGGGCGGCCTGGGAAAGGCTTGCCCTTGGAGAGGGTGGACAGATTCGCCAGGAATCCGCAATCGGTGGGCCGAATGAAAGCAATGGGACGTGGATCGCTTTGCCGTCAGCGGCCGAGGCCGCTGCGAGCGCAGGTGGACGCCTTTCTATCCCCGCTCTGAATCGGAACGAACAAAGCGGAACGACGTTAAGATTTCGCTTGACGATCAAGCCCTCAAGGGAAGGCTGCTCAACGCTCAGGGCATGACGCCTAGCGGCTTCGCGCTCGCTCAGGCGTTGCCGGCTGGGCAGGGATGGAGGTGCAGGTGCCGCTCGCCAGACAAACCATGCGGTTTCTCGTCCTGTCCGGACTGGCAATGTGCGTCCATGCCGGCGCGGCGTGGGCGCAGGGTATCGACGCCGTCCCCGGCTATCACCAGGCCGACAACCGAAGCGGGCAGTATGTCGTGCCCGGCCTGACCTGGCAAAGCGCGCCGCACCTGCATCGCGACGCCAGCTTCGACGGCAGGGTCGAGGGCCATATCTATGCCCAGCCGCTCTACTGGCGCCCGCCTGGCGCGGCGAGCGGGCTGTTGATCGTCGCGACAGAAGCCAATGTCGTGTATGCGCTCGATGCCGCGACCGGCCACGCTGTCTGGCGCACCGCGCTCGGGCCGCCAGCGCCGCGCAGCGCGCTGCCCTGCGGCAACATTGATCCACTTGGCATCACTGGAACACCGGTGATCGATCCCACGGCGGGTGCGCTATACCTCGACGCGATGGTGGTTCGGCAGCCGGGTCCCAGGCACCTGGTGTACGGGCTGTCCCTGCGCGACGGCTCGGTACTGCAAGGCTGGCCGGTCGATATCGCCGAGGGCCTGCGGGCGCGAGGGATGTCATTCGCTCCGCGCCTGCAGAATGAACGAGGCGCGCTGGTGATCCTCGATGGACGGCTGTTCGTGCCGTACGGCGGCCATTTCGGCGACTGCGGCGACTACCATGGCTGGGTGGTCGGCCTGCGGCTCGACCGTCCCGGCGTGTTCGGCGGCTGGGAGACCCGCGGGCGCAAGGGCGGTATTTGGGCACCGGGGGGAATCGCCGCGGCCGACGGTGCCCTGTTCGTCGCCACTGGCAACACCGGCGGCGTGCGCACCTGGAGCGATGGCGAGGCCGTCATTCGCCTCGCTCCCGATCTGCACAGGTCCGCAAGCCCACGCGACGCGTTTGCGCCGGCCGACTGGCTGCGGCTGGACCAGGACGACCTCGACCTCGGCGGCACCAACCCGATGCCGATCGACCTGCACGGGCGGCGGCTGATCGTCGCGTTGGGCAAGGACGGCAAGGCGTATCTGCTGGACCGGGAAAATCTGGGCGGCATCGGAGGTGCGCTCGATGTGCGGCAGGTGTCGCAGGGGCCGATCCGCAACGGCCCTGCGTCCTATTCAGGACCAGGAGGCGTTTTTGTCGCATTCCAGGGCGACGGCTCGGCGTGTCCCGGCGGCCCGGGCACGGGTGGCCTGACCGTGCTCCGGATCAGCGCGCCGTCCCGCGGCGGCTTGAGTACGGCCTGGTGCGCGGAGGTGAACGGTGCCGGTAGCCCGATCACCACGACCAGTGACGGCAGCGCCGACCGCATCGTATGGATTGCCGGCGCAGAAGGCGACAACCGGCTGCACGGGTTCCGCGGCGACAGCGGCCAGCCCGTATTCACCGGCGGCGGCCGGGGCGGCCGCATCCCGGGGCTGCGGCACTTCGTGACCATCCTGGCCGCGGATGGACGGCTCTACGTGGCAGGCGACGACAGGATCTACGCGTTCAGCGTCGCGCCGTGAGTCCTGGATCCGGCCGCAAGCGAACCGGCTGGTTCTTCGGCGATCTCTTCAACACCATGCGCCGTCAGCCCGACCTGGCGGCCTTGCGCAAGCCAGTGCCTGCGCCGCCTCCGATCATTCATTTCGTATTTCAAAATAATACGATCTATTTTTTCATAACTGTTTACTTATTGCTGTCACATTTCTCTCTCACAATCTCGCTGCCGATCGGTGGACAGTCCTGGCTCGCCTTGCCTCCATGACTCTCCCCGGCGCAGGACCCCTACTCGCTCAGACAAGAAACCGAGATCGACAGTGAAAAAAACTCTCCTCGCATTGACCGCCGCAGCCGCAGCGTGCGCCGCTTCCGGCGCTGCATTCGCCCAATCCTCCAGCGTGACGCTCTACGGCATTGCCGATGCCGGCGTTAGCTTCCAGAGCCACGTGCAAGGCCCCAACGGCGGCGGCTCGGTCACGGGCGTGACGTCCGGCGGCCTCTCCGGCTCGCGCTGGGGCATTCGCGGCGCGGAGGACCTCGGCAACAACCTGAAGGGCATCTTCGTGCTGGAAAGCGGCTTTGACCTCGACACGGGCAAATCCGGCCAGGGTAACCGCCTGTTCGGCCGCCAGGCCTACGTCGGCCTGCAGGGCGACTTCGGCGCCGTCACGCTCGGCCGCCAGCAGAACTCCCTGTATGACCTGTTCGGCGCCTACGACCCGATGGGTGCCGGCACCAGCTACTCGCTCAACTCGGTCGACACCCAGGGCTTCAACGGCCGTGCCGACAACGCCGCCAAGTACACCGGCAAGTTCGGCGGCCTGACCGCCACCGGCTTCTACAGCTTTGGCCGCGACAGCACCATCGCCAACGGCGGCGAAGTGCCGGGCCACTTCAAGGTTGGCACCAACTTTGGCGGCGGCCTGGCGTATGCCACCGGCCCGGTCTCGGTGGGTGTCGCCTATGACCAGTACCAGGGCAGCACCATTGCAACCTCCGGCGCCGCGGCCAAGCGCGCGGCCATCGGCGCCTCATATGCCTTCGGTGATGCCAAGCTGTTCGCCGGCTACCGCTGGATGCGCGACGAAATCACCAGCGCCACCGTAGTCCGCCAGGACAACCTGTACTGGGTTGGCGCACTGTACAAGTTCACCCCAGCCTTCAGCCTGACCGGCGCCGCTTACTACACCGACGCCCGCAAGGACGCCAACGACTCGCTGATGTTCGTGCTGAACGCCGACTATGCCCTGTCCAAGCGCACCGACGCCTACCTGCTGCTGGGTTATGTCAAGAACAAGGGTCAGGCAACCTACGGCGTGACCAACGCGATGAACACCCTGCCTGGCCAGAACCAGACCGGCGCCATGGTTGGCGTGCGTCACCGCTTCTGATCTCCCTTGCGGCCCGGCGGCCCGATCCGGATTCGGGCCGCCCGCCGGGCGCCTCCCGCGGGGAGCGCGCCAGAGACAAGTCATATCGACCTTAGTCTCCTTCACTGAGTCCAAGGACGTTTTGGCCGGCATTGCTGCCGGCCAATTTTTTTTGCGCGTGCTCGCGTGCCGTCAAGAGCGGCGGGGGCCACCGGCTTGCGGAATCAGCCTCCGCTGAACATCCGGCTGGGGGCGATATACACGCGGATACCCTTGGCCTCGGCCATCTCGGGAAAGATGGTCTTCATGTCGACCGAGGTGCCGCCAACCGCTTCCAGGAAGGTCCAGCCGACGGTCTTGTCGCCGGCGCGGAAGGCAACCGATTCCCCCGATGCGACGTTCACGTAGTTCATGCCGGGCGCCAGGGTTACCGTGCGCGTGGTGTTACCGATGGCGGCCGGGCTGCCGAACAGGGCCGCCACCTTGCTGGCCTTGGCCTGCACGGCCTCGTGCGTGTTGGGGCTGCCCGCCGGGGCATTGGCGCTCCAGGCCGACGAAATGCTGAGAATGGAGAGTGCCAGCGTGGCGGCAAGTTTCTGCTTTTGCTTCTTGGTCATGGTTCGTTCCTTGTGCCCGCCCGGTTTTGTGGAGTGCTTTTGTGGGTAGGCATGAGGAAAGTCTAGCGACGCCGCATGCATTCTAAAAATGATATATACACTTTGAATCGAGTCGTTTTTTTCATGGCATGGCGCGTCGGCCACTCCCGGCGCGATGCCATCCGCCGGCAGTCGGGCGTCGGGCGCCGGGCCGCGCCTTAGTCGCGCGTAGCGGCGACGCGGGGATCGTCGAGCAGGAACTGCACGAAGGCAGCCGTGAAGGACGGCAGCTTGCCATCGGCGCGCACGATCAGGTTCAACTCGCGCCGGGCCCAGTTCTCGGCCAGCCGCACCCCGGCCACCCGCGCCTCGCGCAGGGCCGGCGCGGCCACGCTGCGCGGCACCAGCGCCACGCCCACGCCAGCCTCCACCAGAGACAGCGCGGCGTCGAAGCTATGGGCGTGCAAGCGCACATTCGGGCTCTTGCCGGCGCGCTGCGCCATATCGCGCAGGAACAGGAAGTTGCTGCTGCTCCGGCTCATGCAGACGAAATCGAAATCCAGCGCGGCGCCAAAGCGCAGTTCGGGCTGGCGCGCTAGCGGATGGCCTGCGGGCACGGCCAGGATCAGTTCGTCCACGGCGTAGCGCACGGCGCGCACTTCGCTGGCATCGATGTCGCCGGCCAGGATGCCGATATCCGCCTCCTGCGCCGCCACCGCCGACACGATGGCGGGGCTGGCGCGCTCCTCGAGGTCGAGGTTGACGTCGGGGTTGGCGGCAAGGAAGCGGCTCACGCTGGGAATGATGAACCCGTTGAGCGAACTGCTGTTGGCCAGCAGCCGGATATGGCCCTTGAGCCCGGCGGAGAAGCGCCCGACCTCGCCATGCATGCGCTCCACGCCCCGCAGCAGTTCGCGCACGTGCACCAGCAGGGTTTCGCCGGCGGGCGTCAGCTCCATGCCGCGCGCGCTGCGCACGAACAGGGGCGTGCCCATGGCGTGCTCGAGATTCTTCAGCCGGTAGCTGGCGGCGGACGCCGTGATGTGGATGGCGGAAGCGCCGCTGGACAGGCTTTGGGCTTCTGCAATGGCCTGGAACAGGCGCAGGTCGGTCAGTTCGTAGCGCATCGGGCTCCCGGAATCGGTCAGCCCTCGTGCGCACGGCTGGCAATTCCGGCAGACGGACAACGCAGACGAAGGCGCCCCATTCTAAGGCATGGCGCCGGACGCGCACGGAAGCGGGGGCGGGACGTGCCCGCCTCGCCCGCCTCAGTCCATCAGGTCGGTGTACTCGCCACGCGCGTAGGCGCGGGCGCGTTCCCACGGGGCGCGCTGTGGCGTGGCCACGGTGGTCACGCGCGTGAGCTTGGTCGACGTGCCGCCGGCATTGCGCGACTCCACCGAGCGCGGGAACTGCCCGGCAACGTCCCACCAGACCGTGACGGATTCGCCCCCGCGCTGCGCCTGGTACTGCTGCGCCCCGTTGCGCAGCGGCCCCACCGCGCGCATCTGCTTGAGCGCGGCCGGGTCGAGCAGGTGGTAGGCGGTGGGCCATGATCCGTCGAAGCCGATATTGCCGTATTCGGCGGGCTTCACATCGAACACCTTCTTCAGGTGGTCGCTGACCACCGTCACCGACAGCTTGCCGGAGGGCGGGTTCTCGATCCAGCGGGCCGCCGTGGACAAGTCCACATGCTTATGCCCGCCGCCGCCCTTGCCGGACTCTTGCTCATGCTCATGGGGCACGCCACGCGGCAGTTCGCGTTCGATCCAGACGGCATTGCCTGCCCGGTACACGCGTTCGGCGAAGGCAACGTCGCGCTTGACGCCGTCGCCGCCGAGCGACGAAAGCTGGTGCTCCACGCGCAGCGCGAGCGGTGCGCCGGCCGGCGTCGCCGGCGCGGCGAGTGCGATGGGGCTCAGGATGGCCGCCAGGCCAGCCAGCAGGCCGCCGAGCATGCGGGCGCGGCCGCGCGCGGCCAGGAAAACGGAAGCCCCCGGAAAGACGGAAGCGGCCAGGGCGCCAAGGTTGCTGCGAACTTGCATCTGGATCTCGTGATTCGTGATTCGTGATTCGTGACTCTTGAAAACGGCGCACGCCGGCAACATGCCGGCGTGCCATACCGCAGCCCGGGACCGCCGCCGGACAACGCGGCGGCCGGGCGTCTACCGCCAGCGCCGCTTAGAGGCCGAGCGCCGTCTTGACCACGCCGAACACCTTGGTGTTGTCGATGGTGCCCTTGAGCGGCGCGCTGCCCGCGCCGCCCGAGAACAGCATCACGTCGCCGCCGCCGTGGGTTTCCGAGCCATCGCTCATCACCACGCCGACTTCCTGCCGATAGGCATCATCCGTGGTATCGACCGCAGTCAGGTCGTCGCGCGTCTGCTTGCGCGTCGTGCCGCCATTGCCGAACACCAGGGTGGTATAGGGCTTGCCGTCGGCCGCGGCCACCGGTTTCCTGGTTTTCACATCGGTGGTCTTGCCGAGGATGGGATTGCCGCGGTGCGAGTAGCCATTGATGGTCATGGTGTGGTCATGATCCGCCGTGACCACCACCAGGGTGTTGGACAGGTCCACCATCGACAGGGCGCGCTTGATGGCGTCGTCGAAGGCAATGGTGTCTTCCAGCGCGCGCTTGGCATTGGTGCCGTGCAGGGCGTGGTCGATACGGCCGCCTTCGACCATCAGGAAATAGCCCTTGGGATTCTTGCCCAGGATCCGGATGGCCTTCTCGGTCATGTCGGCCAGGCTCGGCTCGTCGAGCTTGTCCCTGACCCGGTCCAGGTTGTAGCTCATGTGGTCAGCGTTGAACAGGCCGAGCAGCTTGCCGGTTGCCGCCGGATCCACCGCATTCAGCGCGGTGCCGGTCTTGACGTAGGTGTAGCCGGCATTCTGGAACTGGACCGTCAGGTCGGCGCCATCCGTGCGCTTGCCGCCCGCAGCCACCGGGAGAAAGTGGCGCAGGCCGCCGCCCAGCAGCACGTCGAGGCCATCCTTGAGCGCGGGGTTGAACAGGCTGTTGCCCGGCGTTCCCTGCGCCGCGATCTGGTTCTCGCCGTCGCGATGGCAGATGTGCGAGTAGGTGGCCGCCGGGGTGGCGTGCGTGACGCGCGTGGTGGTCACCGCGCCGACCGCCTTGCCCGCGCCCTTGGACAGTTCCAGCAGGGTTGTCACCGGCGAGCCGTTGCCGGCGGGGCAGGTCGTGTCGGAGCCCGATACATAGCCCTTGCCGGCGGCATCGCTGGCCTTGGTGTCGGCGGACATCGAGATGACCTCGTTGTTCATCTTGACACCGGTCATGTAGGCCGCCATCGACGGTGCGCTGTCGGTGGTCTGCGCATCGTTCGAATAGGTCTTGATGCGCGCGGTGCGCTTGAGCGATTCCATGGTCAGCTTGCCGGTCTCGCCGTACTTGTAGATGCGCGAGGCGGTCACCGTGGTGGGGCCCATGCCGTCACCCAGGAAGAAGATCACGTTGCGGGCTTCGCCAGCGGCCAGCGCGGGGGTGGAGAGGCAGGCGGCGGCCAGCGCGGCAGCCGACAGGCCGGTCATCGTTTTTTTCATGATGTGTATTCCGTCAGCGTAGGGTTCACAGACCCAGTGATTTCTTGATCAGGCCGAACACTTCGGTGTTGTCCATCACACCGGTGAAGTTGCTCGCGCCATTGCCGATTGCGCCGATGAAGACATCGGTGCCGCCGTGCGTCTCGCCGCCCGCGGCCATCGGAATCACGGCTTCCTGGTGGTAGTTCTTGTCGTACACCTGCGCATCGGTCAGCGCGGTGCGCGTGCTCGGGCGGTTCTCGCCGTTGCCGAAGCCGATGATGGTGAACGGGTTGCCCGAGGAGTCGATGTTGTTGGCGCCGGTGACGTAGTTCTTCAGCAGGCCCAGCACGCCGGGGTTGGCATCGGTGGTCTTGCCGGTGCGCTTGGCGTAACCGTTGAGCACCAGGGTGTGGTCATGGTCGGCGGTGACCACGATCAGCGTGTTCTTCAGGCCCGGGTCGATCGCATTGAGCTTGGCGATGGCCGATTTGATGGCATCGTCGAACGCGGCGGTATCCTGCAGCGCCTTGCGCGCGGTGGTCTCATGCAGCGCGTGGTCGATGCGGCCGCCTTCCACCATCAGGAAAAAGCCTTTCTTCTTCGCTGCCAGCAGGTCGATCGCCTTGCCGGTCATGTCGGCCAGGCTGGGTTCTTCGGCCGGCACGCGGTCGAGATCGTAGGCCATGTGGCTGCCGGTGAACAGGCCCACCGTCTTCTTGGCGGAAGCCGGATCGATCTTGTCGAAGTCGGCACGGTTCGCGGCATAGGTATAGCCCGCGGCCTTGAGCTCGGCCAGCAGGTCGCGCTTGTCGGTACGCGCGCCGCCGCTGACGGTGGTCGGCTGGAAGTGCTTGCGGCCACCGCCGAAGATCACGTCCACGCCATCGCCCAATGCCGTGTTGTAGCCCGGGCCGTTGGGCACGAGCTGGGCGGCGATGTTGTTCTCGCCATCGCGATGGCAGATATGCGCATAGGTGGCGGCCGGCGTGGCGTGCGTGATGCGCGTGGTGGTGACCACCCCGGTACCGTAGCCGGCGCCCTTCATCTGCTCGAGCAGGGTCGGCACGGCACGGCCATTGCCGGACGTGGGGCAGGTGCTGTCGGCGCCCGACAGGTAATCCTTGCCGCTGGCGTCGTAGGCGCTGGTGTCGGGGGTCATCGAGATGACCTCGTTGTTCATCTTCACGCCGGTCATGTAGGCCGCCATGGAAGGCGCGCTGTCGGTGACCTGGGCGTTGTTCGAATAGGTACGGACAAAGCCGGTTTCCGGCAGGGTGTCCATGGTCAGGTCGCCATCTTCGCCGACCTTGTAGATCCGCGCCGCGGTCATCGTGTTCAGGCCCATGCCGTCGCCAAGGAAGAACACAACGTTCTTCGCCGGCGTCGAAGCGACAGGCGGTGTCGTGGCGGGCGTCTCGTTGCTGCCATTGCTGGCCTTGTTGTCGCCGTCGCTGCCACATGCGGCCAGCGCGAGCGACAACGTCGCGGCGGCCAGCATCGTCATTTTTCTCATGATTCCTCCCGGTTGAAGTCGCCGGAAGGATGCTTGAGTCATATGGCAGGAGCATGACAGAAACACTTGCAAAAGAATCAAGCTGAAATATTTATGTCATATACCGGCTGCAGCGACGGCAATCGGGCTGGCGCGCCACCTCGCGCGAGCGTTGGATCGGCGGGGGAAAACCGGCATCCGGCGCGCGCTTCAGGCCGGGAAGAACAGCGTGAAAACCGTCATGCCGCCGGGCTCGGAACGCACGGCTACCCGGCCATTGTGCAGGTCCATGATGGACTTGACGATGGCCAGCCCCACCCCCGACGATTCGCCGGAGTTGGCGCGGGCCGGATCGGCGCGGAAAAAGCGGTCGAACAGCTTGGGCAGGTGCTCCGGCGCGATGCCGGCGCCGGGGTTGCGCACCTCGATGCTGCTGCCGGACGGGCCGGACGCCGCCGCCATCACGACGGCCTGCCCGGCCGGCGTGAAGCGGATGGCATTGGCGACCAGGTTGCTGACCGCGCGCCGCAGCAGCAGCGGGTCGGCGCGCACCTGGCCGCCGCCCTCCACGGCGATGGCCACGCCGCGCGCCTCGGCCAGTCCCTCGAAGTAGTCGGACAGCGCACCCAGCTCGCGCGCCAGGTCCAGCGTCGCCGGCTTGACCGCCACGCGGGCATTCTCGGCCCGGGCCAGGAACAACATGTTCTCGATCATGCGGGCAAGCCGCTCGTACTCCTCGATATTGGACGCCAGCAGGGCCTGGTATTCGTCGGCGCTGCGCTCGCTGGCCAGCGCCACCTGGCTCTGCCCGAGCAGGTTGCCGATGGGCGTGCGGAAATCGTGCGCGAGGTCGGCGGAAAATTGGGAAAGCCGCTCGAAGCCATCGCGCAGCCGGTCCATCATCTGCTGCAAGGCCGCCGCCAGTTCCGCCAGCTCGGGCGGGAGTTGCGCGGGGTCGACCGGCAATTCAAGCCGCCGCACGGTTACCGACGAGGCCCCGGTGGCGATGCGCCGCAACGGCGCCATGCCGGCGCGCAGCGCCAGGTAGCCGAGCCCGGCCACCGCCAGCGTACCGAACAGCGCCGTCAGCAACAGCCGGGCACGGTAGACACGCAGCAGCGTGGTACGGGAGATGGCGGTCTGGTAGAGCGTGAAAGTCAGCGCCGGCGCCCCGGCACCGGTGCGCACCAGCGCCTGCACGCCGCGCACCGGATATCCCTGCCGCGTGGCCCAGGTGCGGATCGACTCGGGGCCGAAGGGCGCATCGGGCGCCTGCGACGCCAGCACGGGTGGCCCGTCCTTGCCGGTATTGGCCGCCACCAGCACGGTACCGCTGGCCGCGCGCACGATGAGCGCGTACTCGTCGTTGCCGGTCACGACGCTGCCTACTTCGCGCCAGTCGGCGCTGGCGCCGGCACCCTGTTCCATCAACTCGTTGTGCACGCGCACCGCCTTGCGCAGCAGCTCCGCATCGTCGCGCTCGATCACCTGCGTGGCCATCGCGCGATAAAGATAGGCACCCGCGCCGCCGAACACGATGGCCGCCACCAGGCCAAAGGCGAACGCCAGGCGGGCGGTGAGCGAAAGCCTGCGCATCGGCGTCAGGACTGCCGGCTTTCCAGCACATAGCCCATGCCGCGCACGGTATGGATCAGCTTGGGCTGGAAATCGTCATCCATCTTGGCGCGCAGGCGGCGCACCGCCACGTCCACCACATTGGTGTCGCTGTCGAAGTTCATGTCCCACACATGGGAGGCGATCTGCGTGCGGCTCAGCACCTCGCTGTGCCGGCGCGCCAGGAAATGCAGCAGCGAAAACTCGCGCGGCGTGAGTTCGATGCGCCGGCCGGCGCGCGTCACGCGGTGTCGGATCAGGTCGATCTCGAGGTCTTCGATCTCGATGCGGTCGGCCTCCCGCACCGGGCCGCGGCGCAGCAGCGTGCGCACCCGCGCCAGCAGCTCGACGAAGGCGAACGGCTTGGCGAGATAATCGTCTCCGCCCAGCTCCAGGCCCCGCACGCGGTCTTCCACCTCGTCGCGCGCGGTCAGGAACAGCACGGGCGTGTCCTTGTGTTCGCGCAGTTGCTTGAGCACTTCCCAGCCGTTCATGCCGGGCAGCATCACGTCGAGAATGACCAGGTCATAGCTGACTTCCAGCGCCTGGTGCAGGCCATCGGCGCCGGTCACGGCCAGGTCGACCACGAAGGAAGACTCGGTCAGTCCCTTGCGCAGGTACTCCCCGGTCTTGGGCTCGTCCTCCACCACCAGAATCCGCATGCTCGTCCTCGTCTGGCCAATGCCGGCAAGGCACTTCGCGACACCGCGCGGCACCTCGCATGCTCGGATGATAGCCGCTGCCAGGGCGGCCCTGAATGACAAATCTGTAATCGAATCGACCACGTTCCCCACCCCCCGCGCTTTCTAGAATCCGGCCATCGAACCCCAGAACGGGCGGCCGGAGCCTGTGCCCTGCCCGCTCGTCCATCACCCGGGAGAACACCAGATGTGGATCGTCAGGCTCGCGCTGAGCCGCCCCTACACCTTCGTGGTGCTGGCCTTGTGCCTGTTGCTGGCGGGTCCGCTGGTGCTGCTGCGCACGCCTACCGATATCTTTCCGTCCATCGACATCCCGGTGGTGAGCGTGGTCTGGACCTACAACGGCCTGTCCGCCGAGGACATGGCGCGCCGCATCGTCACCGGCTACGAGCGTTCGCTGACCAACAGCGTGGACGATATCGAGCATATCGAGTCGCAGTCGCTCAGCGGCGTGGCGGTGATCAAGATCTTCTTCCACCCGGGCGCGGACATCAACCGGGCCATTGCCGAGACCTCGTCCGGCGCGCAGTCGATGCTGCGCAATATGCCGCCCGGCACCACCCCGCCGCTGATCCTGAGCTACAGCGCCTCCACCGTGCCGATCCTGCGGCTGGCGCTGGCCAGCGACCGGTTGCCCGAGCAGCAGCTCTACGACCTTGGCAACAACTTCATCCGCACCCAGCTGGCCACGGTGCAAGGCGCCTCGGTGCCGCTGCCCTATGGCGGCAAGGTGCGCCAGGTGATGGTGGATCTCGATACGCGCGCGCTGCAGGCGCGCGGCCTGGCGCCGCTGGATGTGGTCAACGCCATCAACGCGCAAAACCTGGTGCTGCCGGGCGGCACGGCCAAGATCGGCGCGCTGGAGTACCGGGTGGACCTGAACGGCAGCACGGCCACCGTGGCCGGCCTCAACGACCTGCCCGTCAAGAGCGGCCCCGGCGGCACGGTCTATGTGCGCGACGTGGCCCAGGTGCGCGACGGCTACGCGCCGCAGGCCAATGTGGTGCGCCGCGACGGCAAGCGCGCCGCGCTGCTGGAAATCGAAAAAAGCGGCAATACCTCCACGCTGTCCATCATCGATCAGGTCAAGGCCATGCTGCCGCGCATCATGGCGGGCCTGCCGCCGTCGCTGCGGGTGCAGCCGGTGTCGGACCAGTCGGTCTTCGTCACCTCGGCCATCCACGGCGTGCTGCATGAGGCGCTGATCGCCGCCTGCCTGACCGCGCTGATGATCCTGCTGTTCCTCGGCAGCTGGCGTGCCACGCTGATCATCGCCATCTCGATCCCGCTGTCGGTGCTGGCCGCGCTGATGGCGCTCTCCGCGCTCGGCGAGACGCTGAACATCATGACGCTGGGCGGACTGGCGCTGGCGGTGGGCGTGCTGGTGGACGACGCCACCGTGGCGATCGAGAACATCACCCATCACCGCGAGCTGGGCAAGCCGCTGGAGCAGGCCATCCTGGAGGGCTCGGCGCAGATCGCGGTGCCTACGCTGGTTTCCACGCTGTCGATCTGCATCGTGTTCCTGCCGATGTTCCTGCTCACCGGCGTGGCGCGTTACCTGTTCGTGCCGATGGCCGAGGCGGTGGTGTTCGCCATGATGGCTTCGTACTTTTTCTCGCGCACGCTGATTCCCACGCTCGCGCATTACTTGCTGCGCGGCGAGGATGGCCATGCCGGCGACGCACTCGCGGGCCGCCTGCGGCGCGCCTGCGCGCGCCTGCAGGCGCGTTTCGAGCGGCGTTTCGAGGCGCTGCGCGCGGGCTACGCCGCCACCCTGGCCACCGTGCTGCGCCATCCCCGGCGCATGGCGGCGGCCTTCCTGGCCTGCTGCGCGGCCTCGATGGCGCTGGTGCCCTTCCTCGGCCAGGATTTCTTCCCCACCGTGGACAGCGGCGAGATCCGCCTGCACATGCGCGCGCGCACCGGCACCCGTATCGAGGAAACCGCGCGTATCGCCGACGAGGTGGAAAAACGCATCCGCGCCGCCATCGGCCCGGACCATGTGGCCGGCATCATCGACAACATCGGCCTGCCAGTCAGCGGCATCAACCTGACCTACGATTCCGCGCTGCCGATCGGCACCGCCGATGCGGAGATCCTGGTGTCGCTGAAGCCCGGCCACAGCCCCACCGCGAACTATGTCGACCAGCTCGGCAGCCTGCTGCCCAGGGCATTCCCCGGCGTGAGTTTTTCTTTCCTGCCCGCCGACATCGTCAGCCAGATCCTCAATTTCGGCCTGCCGGCGCCGATCGATATCCAGGTGGTCGGCGACAAGCTGGCGGAGAACCGCGCGCTGGCGCAAAAGCTGCTGGAACAGTTGCGCGCGGTGCCCGGGCTGGCCGACGTGCATATCCAGCAACCCGACGACCAGCCCGCGCTGACGGTGGACGTGGACCGCACCCGCGCGCTGCAGGCCGGGCTGTCGCAACGCGAGGTAGCGCAGAACCTGCTGATCTCGCTCTCCGGCAGCAGCCAGACCTCGCCCAACTTCTGGCTGAACCCGCGCAACGGGGTGAGCTATCCGCTGATGGTGTCGGTGCCGCAGTACGCGATGGGTTCGCTGCAGTCGCTGTCGAATATCCCGCTCGGGCTCGGTGCCGGCACGGGCAACGCTGCTGGCGCCCGCGCGGATGGCGACCTGATCGGCTCGCTTGGCAGCGTGGCGCGTTCGAACCAGCAAGGCGTGGTGTCGCACTACAACGTGCAGCCGGTGCTCGACATCTTCGGCTCGGTGCGCGGGCGCGATCTTGGCGCGGTAGCCGGGGACATCGGCCGCATCGTCGACGCCGCGCGCAAGGATCTGCCGCCCGGCTCGGAGCTGGTGGTGCGCGGCCAGGTGCAGACCATGCACGCCTCCTTCACCGGGCTGCTCGGCGGCCTGGCGATCGCGGTGGTGCTGGTCTACCTGCTGATGGTGGTGAACTTCCAGTCCTGGCTCGACCCGCTGGCGATCATCGGCGGCTTGCCGGGCGCGCTGGCGGGCATGGCGTGGATGCTCTTCGTCACCCGCACCACCGTCAGCGTGCCGGCGCTGACCGGCGCCATCATGTGCATCGGCATTGCGACCGCCAACAGCATCCTGGTGGTGAGCCTGGCGCGCGAGCTGCGCGCGGCCGGCGTAGCGCCCTTCGCGGCGGCGCTGCAGGCCGGCATCGGGCGCTTCCGCCCGGTGGTGATGACCGCGCTGGCCATGCTGATCGGCATGATCCCGATGGCGCTCGGCGCCGGCGATGCCGGCGCGCAGAACGCGCCGCTCGGCCGCGCCGTGATCGGCGGCCTGGCCTGCGGCACCGTGGCCACGCTGGTGCTGGTACCCACCCTGTTCGCCCTGCTGCACCGCTGGCTTGCCGCCCGCGCACCCGCAGCGGCAACCCATCCCGTTCTTCATCTCGACCAGAAAGGTCCGGCATGACTCTCCCTGCTTCCAATGCTTCCCAGGCCGGCGCCACGGCGGACACCGTGGCCGCCCCTGCCTTGCCCGCGCGCCGCCTGCGCGCCAGCCTGCTGGTGCTCGCCCTGCTCGGCGCTCTGCTCGCCGCCGGCATCGTGCCCCGGCTGCACGCCAATGCGGCGCTCGCCAGCCGCAGCGCCGACGCGGCCGTCACCACCGTCGCAACGGTACAGCCGGGCAATGCGGCGGCCATACGCGAGCTGATCCTGCCGGCCGACGTGCGCGCCTTCCAGGATGCACCGGTCTATGCGCGCGTGAACGGCTACCTGCGCCGCTGGTACGCCGACATCGGCACGCCGGTGAAAGCGGGCCAGCTGCTGGCCGAGATCGACGCGCCCGAGGTCAGCGACCAGTTGCGCCAGGCCCGTGCCGACGAGGCCATCGCCGCCGCCAATTACGCGCTCGCCAAAAGCACTGCCGCGCGCTGGCAGGACCTGCTCGATTCGCGCTCCGTGGCGCAGCAGGACACCGATCAGAAAGTTGCCGACATGCAGGCCAAGGCCGCCACGCTGGCCTCGGCCCGCTCCAACACGGCGCGGCTTGCCCAGCTCGCCTCCTACACGCAGATCCGCGCGCCCTTCGACAGCGTGGTCACCGCGCGCAACGTGGACACCGGCGCGCTGATCGATGCCGGCAGCGCCGGCGGGCCGGGGCGCGAGCTGTTCCACCTCTCCGCCGGCGAGCGCCTGCGCGTGTACGTGCAGGTGCCGCAGGACGCCAGCGGCATGGTTGGGCCGCAGATGCAGGCCTGGCTCACGCTGCCGCAGTTTCCCGGCCAGCGCTTTGCCGCCACCGTGGCGCGCAACGCCGGCGCCATCGACAACATCACACGCAGCCTGCGCGTGGAGCTGGACGTGGCCAACGCGGGCGGGCGCATCCTGCCGGGCGCCTATGCCGAGGCGCACCTGAGCGCGCCGCAGGCCAGCCCCGGCCTGGACCTGCCTGCCAACACCCTGATGTTCCGGCCGCAGGGCACGTGCGTGGCTGTGGTCGGCGCCGATGGCAAGCTGGCGATCCGGCCGGTGACGATCGGGCGCGACTTCGGCTCGCATGTGGAAATCACCGAAGGCTTGCACGGCGGCGAGCAGGTGGTGGTCAATCCCGGCGACGGCCTGCTGGCGGGCGACAGCGTCAGGGTGGTGCCGGTTGCGCCGGTTGTGCCGGTTGCGCAAGCCGCGCCCGCTGCCGCGCCGCAGGCAACGGCACTCGGCCAGGCAAAGTAGGCCCGCCATGCAGACTCCCGACACCGCCAGCCAGAGCCATGGCCCGCGCCGCAAGGCCGGGCGCGTGGCCATCGCCCTCGCCGCCCTGCTGGGGCTGGCCGCCTGCGCCACCGCGCCGCCCTACCAGCCGCCCGCCGTGGACACGCCCGCCGCATACAAGGAAGCCGGCGCCAGCGCCGCTCACCCGGGCGGCCCCGCGGGCATCGCGCCGGACTGGTGGCGCGTCTATGCCGATGCCCGGCTCGACACCCTCGAACAACGCATCGACGTTTCCAGCCAGACGCTGCGCAAGGCCGTGGCCCTGCTGCAGGACGCGCGCGCACAGGCCCGGGCCGCGCATGCCGCGTACTTCCCCACCGTCGGCGCCGGGCTGAGTACCGGCAGCAGCCATACCTCGGCCAATGTGGTGGGGCGCTCGCTGGCCGGCAAAACCGAGCCGGACCACCTGCTGGGCCTCACTGCCTCGTGGGAGCCGGACCTGTGGGGCCGCATCGGCAACGGCGTGGACGCGGCCGAGGCGCGCGCCCAGGCCAGCGCCGACGACGTGGCCGCGGTGCGGCTGGGCCTGCAGGCCGAACTCGCCGCCGACTACTTCAGCCTGCGCTCGGCCGACCGCGAACTCGACCTGCTCGGGCGCACCGTCGAAGCCTACGGCACGGTGCTGGCACTGGCGGGCAACCGCTACCGCGGCGGCATCGCCACCGAAGGCGACGTGGCGCAGGCCCGGGCCCAGCTGGAAAACACCAAGGCGCAGCTCGCCGACCTGCGCCTGAACCGCGCGCAGCTGGAGCATGCCATCGCCACGCTGGTGGGCGAACCGGCCGCGCGCTTCTCGCTGCCGCCGCTGGCCGACACCTCGGTGCTGCCCGCGCTGCCGGCCATGCCGGCCGCGCTGCCCTCGCAACTGCTGGAGCGCCGCCCCGACATCGCCGCCGCCGAACGCCGCGTGGCCGCGGCCAACGCGCAGATCGGGGTGGCCCGCGCGGCGTTCTTCCCAAGCCTGCTGCTGGCCGTGAGCGGCGGCGTGGAGAGCACCAGCCTGGCCGGCTGGCTAACCGCGCCGAGCCGCTTCTGGGCCATCGGCCCGGCGCTGGCCGCCACGCTGTTCGACGGCGGGCGCCGCCAGGCGGTAGCCGACAGCGCCCGCGCCCAGTTCGACGCCAGCGCCGCCGACTATCGCGGCACCGTGCTGCGCGCCTTTCAGGAAGTGGAAGACAACTTCGCCGCGCTGCACGCGCTGCAGCAGGAGGCGGCCAGCCAGCAGGCCGCCAGCGAGGCATCGGAACGCGCCCTGGCGCTGGGGCTGGACCGCTATCGCAAGGGCGCGGTGGCCTACCTCGACGTCAGCGTGCTGGAGAGCGCGGCGCTGGCCAGCGAGCGCGCGGCCGAGGCGGTACACCGGCGCCAGCTGGTGGCAAGCGTGCTGCTGGTGAAGGCGCTGGGCGGGGGATGGGAGGAGCCGAAAGATTCACGCAGTGCGGACACCGCCATTGGGAGCGAACCGTGGCGGTAAGCCATGACCGGTACAGGAAGATGCGCGCCTCATTGCACATCCTCCCCCAGCGGCCCGATGGCGGTCGTATCTATCCGTTCGACCTTCCCTTTCTGGTGGACTTCCGTGCGCAGCACGTATCCCTCGGACGGGCAGAACCACTCGGTGATGTTCATGACCGCCGGCTCGGGCTGGATCAGTTCATCGCCCATCATCAGGGGACCGATCGAGCTTCGCTTTTCATAGGTGATCGGAAAGCATTCGCGGGGCCCGAGGGCGGTCTCTATGGTTTGCCTGCGCCCGACCCGGCGCTCGCCGACCACGACCGAGGCCGAGGGCGCATGCAAGGTCGTGACCATTTCATCCGTGGCCAGGCTATGGATCTCGAGTTCCATGCTGGCCGTCATGGTCTGCCCCGGGATCACGCTGCCTTCCCGCAGTGGCAGCCCCACATAGCTCAGCACGCCCACTCCCTCGAAGGAGGCTTCGCCGAAAAGACGCGTATAGCGTGCCTGGGCATTGATCGTGGCATTCCGGCTGCGCACCTTTCCCGTGATGGCCCCGGCCTTTTCGAAGCGCATCCGAAGGACCTGATCCATCACGACCGGAGGCCCCATCATGGCCGCCAGCGCCGACTTCGAGTGAATCGACAGCCATGCGCTGCAACCGGATTCCGTGACCACCGGGTAACGGGAGGTCATCGTGGTCGACATCGGCATATCGCCATCCGCTTCCAGCTGAATCCGCGCGCCGGCCTTGAACCATGGCGCGTCGCAGACCATGCCTGGCAGATTCTCCGGCGCGGTACTGGCCGGCGCCTGCTGTGCCCACGCGCTGCCGCCGAAGCCGCAGAGCAGCATGAGGGCGGCGCCAAGCCTGCCCGGTACCGGAACCGCCCGGCAGAGACTAGCCGTCATGTTTTATCCCAAGCTGGAAACCTGAATCCGGCCGCGGGCGGCGCCCAGCCAGTCTCCCGGTCTGCAAATTTCCCGAATTCCCGAATTCCCGATGTCCCGATTTCCGGCTTCCGGCTTCCGGCCCGGAACGCCGGAAGCCGCTTCCGACCTGCCAGTTTGCGCACGCGCGCCGGCTTCGACCGAAGGTAGCACTTGGCCCGGTCCCAGACAAGCGGCATGCGGACGACCCGCACCGCGAGCCGGAGCGAGGCTTCCCGCCAGCCAGGCAAGCTGACCGGCAGCGACGGCAGCCGGCCTTCCTCCCGGATCTCAGCCGCCGCGCTTGCGCGCCATCCACGCACCCCAGAACAGGCTGCTGAAAAATCGCTGCGGCGCCGCAAACCCGGCTTCGGCCAGCAGGGCGTGCACCGCCTCTTCCGAGGCTGGCGGATCGGCCCCTTGCAGGATCTTGCCGAGCTTGGCCTCGACCTCGTCGGCGCTGGCCCCCTGCATGCGCCAGCGTTCACCCCATGCGGCCAGCAGCAAGGGCTCCGAGGCATAGGCGCGGTAGTTGCCGGCCAGGATCAGCGGCGCGCCCGGCTTCAGGCGCGCGGCGATGGCTTTCAGGATGCCGAGTTTGGCATCGTCGCCGGGCAAGTGATGCAGCACGCCGATCAGGGTGGCGGCATCGTACAGCGGCATGGCGGGGAGATCCTCGACTACGCCCTGCACGGCTTGCGTGCACGAGGCCAGGCCAACTTCGGCAAGGCGTGCCATGGCGAGATCCAGCATCGGCCTCGAAGGGTCTACCGCGGTGAAGCGCCACGCCGGCTCCAGCCGGGCCGCGCAGACGATCTCCTGCGCCGTGCCGCCGGCGCCCGCCACCAGCACCTGTGCCGTGCGCCCGGCGCCCAGCGAGGCCGCCAGCATGCAGGCGCTCAGTTCATGGCAGGCATCGTAGCCGGCCAGCGCGATCCGGCTTTGCTGTGCATATTCGCCTGCGCGGCTGGGATCGAACTTGCTTGCGGCATCGGCTGCGGTGGGGTGCATCGGGTTCCTCTCTCTCGTCTCTTTCATCTCTTGTACCGGGGATCGCGCATGACATGCGTCATGGTTGAATTCATGTCTTTAACGACTGAACCAGAGACTAAAGGCACGGCCCCACAGGTACAAGATGAGGATTTATGCTGGTATGAGATGTACCAGCACCAGCCGGTGCAGGACCGGTTCGCGGCGGCGCTCACTCGGCATGGGCAAGCCGGCCGCTGTCTTCCGACACCCCGCTGCCGCTGGCGAAAGGCACCGGCTGGCCGATGAAATATCCCTGCGCGAAATCCACGCCAAGCTCGCGCAGGCGCTGCAGCATCGCCTCGCTCTCGACGAACTCGGCAATGGTCTGCTTGCCCATCGCCTGCCCGATGCGCTGGATCGCCTCCACCATGACCAGGTTGACGGGATCGCCCAGCATCTCCCTGACAAAGCTGCCATCGATCTTCAGGTAGGTTGCCGGCAAGTGCTTGAGATAGGTGAAGGAGGCCATGCCCGCGCCAAAGTCATCGAGCGCGAAGGCGCAGCCCATGCCCTGCAGTTGCCGGATAAAGGCCGCCGCTTGCGCCAGGTTGCCGATCGCGGCAGTCTCGGTGATTTCAAAGCAGATGCCGTCGAGCGCAATGGCATGCCGCTCGGCCTGCGCACGCACAAAGGCCGGAAAGCTGTCGTCGGCCAGCGATGCGCCCGACAGATTGATGGCGCACACGCCAATCTCGCCAGGACAGCCGGCATGCCTGCGCGCCAGCTCGGCAAAGGCCGCCTCCACCACCCAGCGGTCGATCATGGGCATCAGGTTATAGCGCTCGCAGGCCGGCACGAAGGCCATCGGCGGTACCATGCGGCCGTCCTCATCCACCAGCCGGAGCAGCAGTTCGATATGCCGCCCGCATGACGGCCCCGGCTGCAGCGGCATGATGTCCTGCGCATAGAGGCAAAAACGCCCGGCCGCGAGCGCAGCGTGCACGCGGCTGACCCACTCCATCTCGCTGTGGCGCATGCGCACCACGCTGTCCTGCGGATGATAGACCTGCACGCGGTTGCGCCCGCCCTCCTTGGCCATATAGCACGCGGCATCGGCGGCGCTGAGCGCCTCGGCCACCGCGCCGCTGCCGCCATCCAGCCGGATCATGCCGATGCTGACGCCCAGCGTGAACGTGCGCTGGCGATGCGCAAAGCGGAAGCTCGCGATGGCGTGGCGCAGCGCCTCGGCAACGCGCTCGCCGCCGGCGCCCGCGCATTGCTCGAGCAGCACGCCGAATTCATCGCCGCCCAGGCGCGCCAGCGTATCGCCCTTGCGCAACTGCTGGCGCATGACCTCGGCCATCTGCCGGATCAGTTCGTCGCCGGCGGCGTGGCCGCAGGTATCGTTGACTACCTTGAACTGGTCCAGGTCGAGGTACATCAGCGTATGCGCGCACCCTGCCGTCTGCGCCTGCACGATTGCCGCGGCGACGCGCCGCTCGAACTCGGCGCGGTTGACCAGCCCGGTCAGCGCATCGTGGCTCGCTTCGTAGGCCAGTTGCGCCGCATGCTCGCGCTCCCGGCTAACGTCGTGCAGCACCAGCACGGCGCCGATCGCGTGGCCGGCACCATCGCGGATCAGCGCCACCGACGGCTTGACCGCCACCGGCCGGGCACCGCGCCGCGCCAGCAGCAGGACGGCCTGGTCCGGCCAGCTCTGCTGCAACGCCAGCGTCACCAGGTCGGGCACCGGCGCGCGCGTGCCTTCGTCGTGCAGCGGACATACCTCCCGCATCGGCAGTCCCTTCGCTTCCACTCCGCGCCAGCCGGTCAGCAACTCCGCCGCCGGGTTAAGGGACTCGATCCGCCCCCATACATCCGTGGTGATGACGGCGTCGCCGATCGCCTGCAGGGTCACCTGCGCACGTTCCTTCTCGGCAAACAGCTGGGCCTCGGACAGCTTCTGCTCGGCAATGTTGGTCAATGACCCCGCCATGCGCGCGGCACGGCCCTGCGCATCGCGCACGATGCGGCCACGCGCGCGTACCCAGAGATAGCCGCCGGCCTTGGTGCGCATCCGGAATTCGGCATCGTAGGGCAGGCCGTTGCGCAGATGGAGCAGGAGCCTTTCCTCGTGCGCCAGGACCTCGGACGGATGCAGCAGCCCGATCACGGTTTCGCGCGCCTGCCTCAGTTCATCGGCGCCATAGCCCAGCATCTCGGCGCAGCGCGGTGAGAAATAGAGCTCGCCGTGCTGCAGGTGCCAGTCCCACAGGCCGTCGTTGCTGCCGCCCACGGCGAGCTGGAGACGCTCCTCGCTGTGCGCCAGCGCCTCCTTCAACCTGCGCTCCTGGCGCAGCATCCGTTGCGACAGCAGGATGGCAACCAGCATCAGCAAGACAGCGGCGCCGACGGTGCCCACCACCAGCAGCCCGCTGACGCGGCGCGAAGCCTTGCCCAGGGCATAAGAGAATGCCGCCTCCAGCGGGGTCAGCCGAGCGTCGAGGGTCTCGATCCTGCGCAGCACCGGGGCCAGGCAATCGGCATCGCAGCCGGGTGTGGCCAGCAGGCCGCGCAGCGCGAGCGCCTGTTGGTCCAGCGACTGGATCTCGATATCCGCCGTCGCCCAGACCGAGATGGCCTGGTCGATTTCCGCGACATGGCGGAAATTGCGGTATAGCCGGATCATGCCGGGGATGTCGTCGGGATGGTTGCCGCCGGCGATCAGCCCGGCGCGCGCGCGCTCGTAATCCGGCTGGCCGCGCTCCAGTTCGAGCCGGGCCTGGCGATCGCCGAGCGGCAGGGCGATGGCGGCGAGATACGCCTGGAAATCGGCTTCCTGCCCGCTTTCGCCGTACCGCAGCAGGTGCATCACGGCGCTCTTCTGACCCTTGGTCCACATGCTCTCGCCTGCCACGAAGGCACGCGCGGCGGACA
Source organism: Cupriavidus sp. 96C5-1 (assembly GCF_057798855.1). Taxonomy (NCBI): domain Bacteria; kingdom Pseudomonadati; phylum Pseudomonadota; class Betaproteobacteria; order Burkholderiales; family Burkholderiaceae; genus Cupriavidus; species Cupriavidus sp. 96C5-1. The sequence goes on from NZ_JBYOJU010000010.1 coordinate 114,364, forward strand.
GCAGGTCCACGCTGGCTACACTGATCAGCGCCAGCGCCAGCACAACCGGAACGAACGGCCAGATGATGCGCAGTACGTGCTCACCAGCCGGCAGGGATCCGCGAGCCTGCCCCATGGGGACTCCCGCGCCGGCCGTCACGCCGGCACTGTCGGTGAAGTGCCGCAGCACGTCGGCGGCATGACCTCCCCATTGTCCGACGGGGAATACCGGTTGTCTCTAACTCAGACGAGTTAAATGATGGGGATGGCGCCCCTGCGGACGCCCGGCCAGGCCGGCGTGCGATCGACGCGGGCTTTCGCATCGCGCCGCGCGAGCGTGCCCGAGGGCTCCCCCGGCAGGCGGGCGGCATCCTGGGACGGGCAATCGCCGCGTACAATCGGCTGATGCCAAAAACAAACCCAAGGAGACAAGGCATGGCTGTGATCGGACCGGATGTCAGCGTGCACCCAAGCGCCTACGTGCACGAATCAGCGTACCTCTATGGCAAGGTCACCGTGCACGAAAACGCGTCGATCTGGATCAATGTGGCGGCGCGTGCCGAAAACAAGGAAATCGTGATCGGCGCATACACGAATATCCAGGATTTCGTCATGCTGCACGTGGGCGAACGCACGCCGACAATCATCGGCAGCCATTGCTCCATCACCCACCACTGCACCATCCACGGCTGCACGATCGGCGACAACTGCCTGATCGGCATCAATGCCACCATCATGGACGGCTGCGTGATCGGCGATAACTGCATCGTTGCGGGTCATGCCTTCCTCAAGGAAGGCACCGTGATCCCGCCCAACTCCATCGTGATGGGCAGCCCGGGCAAGGTCACGCGTACGCACAACAATTATGTGCGCAACCGGCTGAATGCGTTTCTTTACTACAAGAATGCGCTGGCCTATGCGCGGCAGAATTACCGGGCGTGGGATGCGCCCGGATTCCCTGAAGAGGTGATGCGGGAGATGGCGAAGCTACAGGCCGAACTTGAGAGGCTTGAAGGCTGAACCGCGCGCGGCGCGGTCCTGCCGTTGCGGCAGTCGCCCTCCCTATGCACTAATGACGTAAGTCGGTCCATATTGCGGAAGCAGCCTGTCCTCTGTGAGCAATACCATCGCCTCCCCCATGACCTGTGCGATAAGCATGCGGTCGAATGGATCCTTATGGTTTGCGAATGTTGGCAGCGTCTCGACCAAAAGGGCGTGCCGGGCCTCCACTGACAATATCTGATAGCCAGAGAGGCGGAAGACAGCGCCAGCCTGTGCGGCTGTAATGGCCGCAGGGAGTTTGCCGAGCGAGCTCTTGATCGCAATCTCCCAAAGGCTGACAGCACTGACCCAGATCTCGTTCGAGGGGGTTTCAATCAACTCACGGGCGAGCGGGGAAAGCCTCTCGTCGTCGAAACAAGCCCACAGCGCGATGTGCGTGTCGAGCAGGAGTCTCATCCTGGCGTGTCCTCGGATGCGCCAATGCCGAACAACCGGGCAATCTCTTCGTCTGCCGAATTGAATTGCTCGAGGCTGAACGACTGCCAGTTGGCCAGCACGGCCTTGCCGGCACCGATACGGCGCGAGACGTCCTTCTCCGGCGGCAGGATGGGCACAAGTTTGGCTGCTGGCTTACCGTTACGGGCGATCACCACCTCTTTCTCCTCGCCCTTCTCGATAGCCTCTACCAGCCTGGAGAGGCCAGATTTGGCATCGTGCATATTCACGATCAGCATGACAGGCTCCGCATGAATCTAGCTAATCAATTAGCTAAGGATAGCATTCCCCATCTGCGCCAACAAGCACGCCTTCCCACACGAGCGCTGACAACACCCCCGAGGCATCCACCGAAACGTCTCGGTGGATGCCGGGCGGCGCCCTGGTGCACCCCAGCGCCAGGGGCGGCAACGAACTGACGCAGTCCCGCTCAGACCAGCCCGATATCCACCGCCCGGGTATCGGGGAACACATGGGCCAGGCGCGCATCGTCCAGCCCATACAGGCGCTTGAACATGCCGCCCAGCATCGCGCGGTATTCGTTGAGCACCGGCCAGTCGCGGTTCTGGTTCAGCGTGCGCTGCTCCACCGCCACCTGCTCGCCGGCGATGCGCCCGCCGCGCACCGCGCCACCCGCTACCCAGTACACGGTGCCGTGGCCGTGATCGGTGCCGCGCGTGCCGTTCTCGCGGAAGGTGCGGCCAAACTCCGAGACCACCACCACCGTGGTCTTGCTCCACACCGGCCCCATTTCCTCGGCAAATCCGGCCACGCCGCTGCCGAGGTTGTCCAGCAGGTTGGCCAGCTGCCCCTGCGCGCCGCCCTGGTTCACGTGCGTGTCCCAGCCGCCCACGTCGATAAAGCCAAGGTTGAAGCGATCGCGCATCAGGCCCGCCATGCGCCGCGCTTCCACCTCGAAACCCTTGGCGCTGAGCGCGCGGCGGTTGGCCGCCTGCATCTCCTGCATGCGGCCGGCCATCTCGGGCTCGGCGCCAGGCTGCGAGGCGGCAGCCGCCAGCATGGCGTTGCGGCGCTGCATGGCCTCGGCTTCCTGCGCCACGGTCTGGCGCAGTTCGAAGCCTTCGTCGATCAGCGACTCGAAACGCGTGCCGTGATACATCTGCGCCAGCACGCGGGTCTGGCGTTCGTCGAAGGGCGTGCGCCCGGTGCCTTTGAGCGAGACATTGGGCACGGTGAGCCCCCCGCTCAGTACCAGCGGCAGGCCATCGGTGAAGGCCACCGGCGCGGCGCGGCCGCCCATGGACTGGGCGAGGCGGTTGAGAAAGCCGCTGCCGCGCAGCGATGCGTCGGCATGGCCGCTGCCCTTCCCGCTCCCGGCCAGCGGCAAGCCAGCCTCGACGCCGTCCTGCGTCTCGAAGTGGCTGCGCGACAGATCGTCGGTACCGGCAAAGGGCACGAAGGCGATCTGCTGCTTTTGCCACAGCGGCAGCAGGCTGTCCTTGAGCGCGGGATGCAGTGCCCAGCTATCGATACCCCTGGGCGCAGCGCCGCCGAAGGCCGAGCCGAGCGACAGCGCCGCGCGCGGATCGGCCGGCGCGCCCGCCGCCACCGGCCTGGCAATGGCGATGGTGGGGCGGGATGCATAGTAGAAATCGCTGCCCGCCGGCACCAGCACATTGGTGGCGTCGTAGCCGCCGCGCAGGAACACCAGCAGGAAACGCGCATCGGCCTGCTGGGGCAGCGCATAGGCGCGCGAGACAATGCCCGGAGCCAGCGTGGCCAGTCCGGCCAGCCCGGCGCGCTTGAGCCATTCACGTCGTTGCATGGTGTGCTCCTTTCCGCTTTGCGCTTTGCGCTTTGCGCTTTGCGCTTTGCGCTTTGCGCTTTCAATCCTGCATCCAGTCCGGCGAAGACAGCAGGATGGTGTTCCACTCCGCCTGCGAAGTGGCTTGCGCCATGGCATGCCGCGTGGCGGGCCCGAGCATGGGTTCGATGCTGTCGAAGAAGACACGATTGCTCAGCAGCGGAAAGCCAGCCTGGGCCGCGGGCTTGCCATCGTCGCCGGTGAACAGGCCGGCCTGCCCCGAGCCGATCGTGCGGGCGATCTCGAACCGCTTGACCATCTGCCCCGAGCTGGCCCAGGCGCTCTCCGCGGCCGGGTAGCCATCGGGCGTGATACGGCCGTAGAGCGGTTCGCCGAGCTGGTTGAGCCAGTTGATGGCAGGGCGCAGGTTGGCCACCGTGCGCCCGTCATAGGCCAGCCGCAGCGACGACACCACGAACCGCATCGGGTCCTTGAACTTGCGCGTGCCCGAGGCCTCCGTGGCGTTCATCTCCGGCGACAGGAACATGGTGCGCAGCACTGCCGCAATATCGCCGTCGCTGTGCGCAAAGGTGCCGGCCATGCGGTCGACCAGTGCAGGCGGCGGCGTATCGGCAACGAAATATGCGGCCAGCTTGTAGGAGATGAAGCGCGCGGTGGCGGGGTCGCGGCTGAGTAGGTCGACCGCCTGCTCCACCTCGTGGAAGCCCGTGGGTTCGATGCGGCGGCCAAGGAAGACCTTGGGACCGAAATCGTGCCGGTTCGGGTTGAACTCGAACAGGCCGTTGGCACGGTACAGAGCCTGCTTTTGCGGCGGCAGCTTGGGCGGCTGGCCGCCGGCGCTGACGCCGAGCCCGGTCAGGATGCGGGCCAGCTCCTGCACGTCCTGTTGCGTATAGCGCGAGCCGCTGGGGCCGCCCGATACGCCCAGCGTATGCAGCTCCATCAGCTCGCGTGCGTAATTCTCATTGATGCGGTTGACAGCGCTTTGCGCATTGTCGAGATAGTCGAGCATGGCCGGCGAGGTCACGGTGGCCATCAGCAGGTCGCGGAACCTGCCAAGCGCGTGCGCGCGCACCGCCTTGTCCTCGTAGTCGGCCAGCACCCAGCGCACCGTGCCCTTGCCCGAATGCACGCTGAAGTGGTTCATCCAGAACCAGGTCATCTGCTCGCGCAGTTGCGCCGGCGAGTACAGCGCGCGCAGCAGGTGACGGCGGCTGGTATCGATCAGCACGTCGTTGCCGGTGCGGCCCAGCGCCTGGCTTGCCTTCTGTTTTTCGTCAGGGTCGGTCAGGGTATTGATGCGCTGCTGCTCGGCGCGCACGGCGAGCAGCCTCTGTTCGGCGCTTTGCCGGGAAATGCTCAGCGCGCCGATGGCGGCGGCAAGCTCGCCGGTATCGGTAGCCGGTGCCTTGAGCTGCTCGTCGAGGAAGCGTTCGCGGCCCACCTTGCGCAAGTGATCGATCGAAGCCTGGTTGGCCCCGAAGGTGACGCTGTTCAGCCAGTGCAGGTCCGCCGGCCTCAAGGCCGCCCCGGGCGCGCCGCCGGTCTGCGCGTCGCCGCCCAGCGCGCACGCGCCCAGCAGGCAGGCAACCGAGCCTGAAACCAATGCCGACATCAGACGTGTAAAGCCGAAAGTCATGGCTAGCCTGCCTCGAACGCGTACGGTGACACCGCTCTTACGCGATCGGGCCGGTTTTGGTTGACGTGGATCGCGGTAAGTGAATGTATCAACAGGTCACGATCGACAAGGAAGGGAAAGGTGCCCAGGCGGATTGCCCCCAAGTGAGGGAACGGTTCGAGCTTGACAAGACCGGGTGCGGCGCGCCGGGCGCACGCCCCCTTCATGCCGCCGCGCAAACCCGCGGCATGGCACGCAGGGTCAAGACCCAGAACGCCAGCGCGGCGGCACTGATGGCGGCGCCGAGCACGCACACGCCAGACCAGCCGGCCAGTGCATAGGCGTGGGTGGAAGCAATCGACCCGGCACCGCTACCCAGCGCGTAGAACAGCATATAGCAGCCCACCAGCCGGCTATGGGCTTCCGGCCGCACGCGAAACACCAGGCTCTGGTTGGTGACATGGATGGCCTGCCCCGCCAGGTCCAGCACGATCACGCCGGCGACCAGCAGCCACAGCGATTGCCCGGCGAAGCCCAGCGGCAACCAGCAGGCCAGCAACAGTATCAGCGCCACGCCGGTGGTCCACTGGCCAAGGCCGCGGTCGGCCAGGCGCCCGGCATGCGTCGCCGCCAGCGCGCCGGCCGCCCCCACCAGCCCGAAGGCGCCGATGGCCGTATGCGACATCGAATACGGCGGCGCGCTCAGCGGCAGCACCAGGGCGGTCCAGAACACGCTGAACGCGGCGAACATCAGCATGGCGAGCACGCCGCGGATCTGCAGCGTGCGTTCGCTCGCCAGCAGCGTGAACATCGAGCCCAGCAGGCGCGCATAGCTTATCCGCAGCGGCGCGCTGGCCTGGCGCGGCAGGCAGCGCGCCAGCAGCGCGATCATCAGCAGGGCCAGCACGCCGGAGACCACGTACACCGCGCGCCAGCCGGCCAGGTCGGCCAGCACGCCCGCCATGGCGCGCGCCATCAGCAGCCCGATCACCACCCCGCCCTGCGCCGCCCCCACCACGCGGCCGCGTTCGGCGGGCGCCGCCAGCGTGGCGGCGAAGGCGATCAGCCCCTGCGTCATGGCAGTACCCAGCAGGCCCAGGGTGAGCATGCCGGCCAGCAAGGCAACCCGCGTGGATGCCAGCGCCACCAGGCCCAGCGCCATGGCCAGCAGCAGCAACTGCAGCAGGATCAGCCGGCGCCGGTCGAACAGGTCTCCCACCGGCACCAGCAGCAACAGCGCCAGCGCGCAGCCGGCCTGCGTGGCGGTGACCACGATCCCCACCGCGCCGTAGCCGAAGCCGAACTCATGGGCCATGGCGTCGAGCAAAGGCTGCGCGTAATACACATTGGCCACGCTAAGCCCGCACGCCAGCGCGAACAGCCAGACCAGCGACGATGGCATCGAAGGCGCCGCCGCGCCGGGTTCGGCGGCCGGGGACGGCGCGATGGCGCCGGTGGCCGCGCCTCCTGGATTGAAAGCCATGACATGCTCCATTTGGTTTCGTAAAAAAACCGGATGGAGTCTAACCGTCATGGTTTTTTAAAGCAACCATAGTGGGGGCATGCCGGTCGATCCGGGCGAAAGACCGAAAAGCCGTTGGCCAAGACCTTGCCGCGGGAATGGCTAATCAGTGGCGCTTTCGGCGCACCGGCAAGGTCGGGAGGTATATCGTATAGTGGCGATATTAATTTTGTGAGAAGCAGATATTTGTTTCGCCAGCCCACGAAACAACGATCCCCTCCCTGAGCAGAAGTGAACCCCGAAGCCAACCCCGAAGCCCCCCCGATCGACATCGACGCCATCCACAAAGCGCTGGCAAACCCGGTGCGGCGCAATATCCTGGCCTGGCTGAAATCGCCGCAGGAGAACTTCGCCATGCAGGACTACCCGCTCGAACTCGGCGTCTGCGCTGGCTTGATCGACGCACGCACCGGTTTGTCGCAATCCACCGTATCGGCCCATCTGGCCACGCTGCAGCGCGCCGGGCTGGTGACGTCCAAGCGGGTCGGCCAATGGATTTTTTTCAAGCGCAACGAAGAGACCATCCAGGCTTTCCTCGATTACATGCACTGCGATCTGTAAGCCCGGCGGCGCCCCGCGCTGCGCAAGACAAGCGGCGCGCGAGCGCCCGATTTCCGCACCCCTGGTGCTCCACTTTCCTCGATATCCAGACCCATACCCATGCCTACTCTCTTTGATCCGATCCGTATCGGCGACCTCGAACTTCCCAACCGCGTCATCATGGCGCCCCTGACCCGCTCGCGTGCCGTGGGCGGCGGCCGCGTGCCCAACGCCCTGATGGCCGAGTACTACGTGCAGCGCGCTTCGGCGGGCCTGATTCTCAGCGAAGCCACCGCCGTCACCCCGCAAGGCGTGGGCTACGCCGACACCCCGGGGATCTGGTCGGACGAGCAAGTGGCCGGCTGGAAGGTGGTCACCGATGCGGTGCATGCCGCCGGCGGCCGCATCTTCCTGCAGCTGTGGCATGTGGGCCGTATTTCCGATCCGGTCTTCCTCGACGGCGAACTACCGGTGGCGCCGAGCGCCATCGCGCCCGCCGGCACGGTGAGCCTGGTGCGTCCCAAGCGCCCGTACGCCACGCCGCGCGCGCTTGAAACCGACGAAATCCCCGGCATCGTCGCCGCCTACCGCCACGGCGCGGAAAACGCCAAGGCCGCCGGTTTCGACGGCGTGGAAGTGCACGGCGCCAACGGCTATCTGCTCGACCAGTTCCTGCAGGACAGCACCAACCAGCGTACCGACGCCTACGGCGGCCCGATCGAGAACCGCGCGCGCCTGCTGCTGGAAGTGACCGACGCCTGCATCGCCGTGTGGGGCGCATCGCGCGTGGGCGTGCACCTGGCGCCGCGCGGCGATGCGCACGACATGGGCGACGCCAACCCCGCCGCCACCTTCGGCTACGTGGCGCGCGAGCTCGGCAAGCGCGGCATCGCCTTTATCTGCTCGCGCGAAGCGCTGGGCGACAACCGTCTCGGCCCTGAACTGAAGAAGGCATTTGGCGGCGTCTATATCGCCAACGAGAAGATGACCAAGGCCACGGCCGGGCACGTACTCGAAGCCGGCGACGCCGATGCGGTGGCGTTCGGCCAGTTGTTCATCGCCAACCCGGACCTGCCGCGCCGTCTGCAGATCGACGCGCCGCTGAACGCGCCGCAGCCGGAAACCTACTACCATGCCGGCGCCGAAGGCTATACCGACTATCCGGCGCTCGCCTGAGCCAGGTTACCGGCCCGCGCGAGACTGCGTGCGGCTGGTTCAACGGTCGAACGCCCCGCCTCGCGCGGGGCGTTTTCCTGTGCCGGGGTGGCATTATGACGGAGTTGCCCCCTAGGGCCAGTCCGGTTGCTTCCCGGCAACCTTCCGGTGACTGCCTTGATTAATCCCTAAAATAGGGATATCCATCCCTCTATTGAGGACTCACAAAGAAATCCCTATAATGAGGATGATCATCCCTCTATAGAGGATTCACCATGAGTCTTGCCGACTTTCTCTTCACACCGGGCTTGCAACGAGTGCTTGGAGCCACACTGCTGCAGCCTGACCGCAGTTTTACGCTACAGGAACTGCTGCGTCTGGCGGACAGTGGGCGCGGAAGCGCTCAAAAGCAGGTGGACCGCCTGGTCGCGGCCGGCGTACTTCGGGAAGACGCCCGACGAGGCCGGCAACGAAGCATCCGGGCGAATACCGAATTCACCCTCTATCCAGAACTGCTCAGTATCGCGCGCAAGTCATTTGCCGTTGTGGAGCCGCTGAAAGAAGCCCTCGCGCCTTTTACCGACCACATCGCCTCAGCGTTCGTATTTGGCTCGGTGGCCAAGGGCACCGACAGTGGCCAGAGCGACATTGACCTGATTGTCGTCGGGAGCACCCCTCTCCTCGAGCTATCGGAGGCCTTGCACGAGGCCGAACAAGCTCTGCTGCGCCCCGTCAACTTCTCATTGTACGAGCCGGCTGAATGGGCTGCTCTGGTCGAGTCTGACCCTATCGTGGCCCAGATTGCACAAGGTCCTACGCTGAGGATACTGTGATGCCGCGCGCAGCTGAATACGAAAACCTTATCAAGACGAAAGCCTTTGAGGCGGTCGCCCCAACGCCTGGAGCTATCGCGGGCTTCCTGCGTAACGCAGCGGACTATAAGGCCACCGCCGAGGAGCTAGGCCCAGGTCGACATCTGCAGGTATTTACCTTGGCCTACGAAGGCTATTTCCAGGTGGTCCAGGCCGTACTGGAGTTCTATGAGGTACGCACCAAAGATGCCGGCCGTAACCTAGCCATCCAGCGTGTGTCCACCTCGCTGGGCGTTGACTCCCAAGAATTTGCCTTCATCACGAAGGCCCACGAGCGTCGCAACGGTACCTCTTACGTTTCACCGTTTCCCCCGGTGTCGAAGGCTGAGGCCGCCACCATGCTGAGCATCTTGGCCAAGTACCTGCCCGTTGCGCATACACTGACCGGTACGCCGTGAGGCCCTATGTTGCAGAATAGTTTTCGCTGTGAGACAGCGTAAGGAATCCTTCGCTAACCCCTGTCGCATGGCTGGGTTTTCGCCGTAAGGCATGGCGCTTCGAACGCGCCATGCCGGCTTATTGCATTCCTCTGGATAGCGCCGGCCTGAGGCAAACGCTGCAGGGCGCGCGGCGCGACGTGCGGCAGGAGGAGGGAGCCCGGCGCCATTGACGGGCGCCGGAGCCCATGCGCCCGGCCTGAAGCGGACCGGGCTTGCGAAGCGGAACCTAGAGGGCAAACCTGTCGAGGGAGATCCCCAGTTCTCCGGCCATGTGCTCCAGCACCGCCTGCAGCCGGATCACCTTCTCGGCCAGCTCCTTTTGCTCCGCCTTCATTGCCTCGAATTCGGATGGGGAGATAGCGTCCACCTCGGCGCCGCCGCTGCGCACCGCCGCTTCCTCCGCGCTGACCTCGCCGCACAGCAGGTGCATCCAGCGGTTTTCGCGGCCGCCGGGCGCGCGCGGCAGTTTGACCACATGCGGCGGCTCGCTGGCGGCAAGTTCTTCGAGGAAGACCTCGACGGACGAAATGTCGGCGAACGCGTGCAGGCGGGCGGTGTTCAGGCGCAGCTCGGCAGCCGTCTGCGGGCCCCGCAGCAGCAGCATGGTAAGCAAGGCGATCGACTGGCTCGGCACGCCGAGCACGCGCTTCATGTTCTGCTCGAAGCGCGGCACGCGGCTGCTGCTGCCTTCGAACACCAGGCTGAGCCGCTTCAGGCCATCGATGGCCGTGAGCACCTCGTCCTCGCTGACGTTCATCACCGGAGCGCGCGCGGTCTTCTGGTTGCAGCCCGCCGTCAGCGCATTGAGCGACAGGGGGTAGGTGTCGGGCACCGTGTGCTGCTTCTCGACCAGCACAGCCAGCACGCGCCCTTCGAGCTGTGTCAGGGAACGGACCGGATGGTGCGGGAGAGTCTCGGGAGTGGAATTCATAATGGCATCGCTACGTGAAGCTACCTGCATTCGAACCTGACCGGTGCTGCCGTCAGGTACGTTCTGGTTGGGAGGCATATGATAGCCGCATGGCCGTTGCCGAAGCCACGCAAGCGGCTACTGCGGCAAACGCCCCGGCCGCGCGTGCCGCTCGCCTAGTCCGCCTGCGCGCCCGAGCGCTTCACCACCGCGCCCCATTTGCGGATCTCGCTGTCGACGAACCTGCCGGTGTCTTCCGGGCTCATCGGCATCGGCTCCGAGCCGCGCTCGGTGATGAACTTCTGCAGTTCGGGCGACTGCAGGGCCTTCACCGTTTCCGCATTGAGCTGGCTCACGAGCGCGGGCGGCAGGCCCTTGGGCGCCATCAGGATGGCCCAGCCAAGCGCTTCGAAACCTGGCACGCCTTCCTCGCGCACGGTCGGCACCGACGGTAGCTGCGGGGTGCGCTTCGCCACCGTCACCGCCAGCGGCACGGCCTTCTTCGAGTGGATCAGGGGCAGCGCGGCAGTCACCGAATCCACCATCAGCGGGATCTGGTTGCCGAGGAAATCCGACTGCGCCGGACCGCTGCCCTTGTAGGGAATATGGACCATGAAGATACCGGCCTGCGCCTTGAGCATCTCGGCCGACAAATGCTGGGTTCCGCCCACGCCGGCGCTGGCGTAGCTGAACTTGCCGGGTGCCGCCTTGGCCTTGGCGATCAGGTCGCGCAGCGAGACGATGCCCGAGCCCGGCGTGGCGAGGAACACCAGCGGTACCGAGAACACGCCGGAGATCGGCTGGAAATCCTGGCGCGGGTTGTAGGCAAGCTTCCTGTACAGCGTCTGGTTGATCGCCATGGCGCTGCCGGCCATCACCAGGGTGTAGCCGTCGGGCGCGGCATGCGCGGCGATTTCCATGCCGAGGTTGCTGCCGGCGCCGGCGCGGTTGTCGACCACGATCGGCTGGCCCAGCTGCTTGCCCAGGCGCTCGGCCAGCGCGCGCGCGAAAATGTCGGTGGCCTGTCCGGGCGGGAACGGCACGATCAGCTTGATGGGACGTTCAGGATAGGCGGCGTGGGCAAGCGTGCCCGCCAGCGTCAATGCGGCGGCGGTGGCGATCAGGGCAAAGGGCGTCTTCAAGGGGCTCTCCTGCTTTGTAGTTATTGGTGTTGTGCTTGTGCGCTGTGTTGCGCGCCGCGCAGTGGGCGGGCCACGCAGGGATGGATTCTACGGGATGCCTGCCCCGCGCCTGCCGCCGGCGGACTGAACCACGGCGCCCCCGGCCCCGGACCTGCACCCGCTCGGAGGCGCACGCCGGGCATCCCGGCCATCACCACGGCCGTCCACGCCAGGGACATCGGGAAAGCGCCGCTTCATCACGCGCGCGCGGTCGTGGCGCCTGATACGGCGCCATCGTCGGAATCGCTCAAGTGCATTGAACGCGCGGCCGCCTTCCGCGGCAGGACAAAGGAGGCGATCCTATGATCCACTGGCATGCAGTGGCCGCCCGGGCTTCGCGTGGCCGCGCATGAAGGATGGGCGGACCGAACGCGCCGGCGCGCTGGCACCGACGTTCAACACCGCGCCGATGGTCGACGAAGTGTCGAAGCGGGTGCTGTCTGGGCAGGGCGCGTCGAGCGTGCGCTGACGGGGCCGAGCCCTTTCATTCACCGTTTATGATCGAACCGCCGCGCCAGCCGTTCGCCGCCGAACTGCACCAGCGTGACCAGCGCCACCAGGATTGCGATCACGTTGAACATCACCGCGGTCTCGTAGCGCTCGTAGCCGTAGCGGATGGCAAGGTCGCCCAGGCCGCCCGCCCCGACCGCGCCGGCCATGGCCGACGAGCCGATCATGGCGATCACGCTGACCGTTGCGCCGCCGACGATGCCGGGCAGGGCCTCCGGCAGCAGCACATGGCGCACGATATGCCAGCGCCGGCAGCCCATGGCACGCGCCGCCTCGATCAAGCCCGGATCGATCTCGTTCAGGCTCACCTGGGCGATGCGCGCAAAGAAGGGGATCAGGTGCACGCTCAGCGGCACCACCGCCGCCCAGGTGCCCATGGTGGTGCCGACGATCAGCCGCGTCACCGGCAGCATCGCCACCAGCAGGATGATGAACGGGATCGAGCGGAAGGTATTGACCAGCGCCGACAGCGCACGATACAGCCGTGGCCGGGGCCGCAAGCCCCCCGGCGCGCTCAGCGTCAGCACGATGGCCAGCGCCATGCCCGCCGCGAAGACGACCAGGCATGCGCTGCTGACCATCAGCAGGGTCTCGCCCAGCGCGCGCAGGTATTTGTCAACCATGGGCAGCATAGCCGCGTACCTCGGAATGGCCGGCGCGCGCACTGGCATGCGCCGCATTGGAATTCGCGCCGGCCGGGGCCGGCATCCCGAGCCGCAGCGGACGCAGCAGCGCCAGCGTGGCCGCGGCGCGCGGCTCGGCGAACACCTGCCGCACGGTGCCCAGCTCCGCCACATGGCCCTGATCGAGCACCAGCACGCGGTCGCAGGCCTGGCGGATCACCGCCATATCGTGCGTGATCAGCACCACGGTCAGGCCCAGCTGGCGGTTGATATCGCGCAGCAAGGCCAGGATCGATTCGGTGGTCTCCGGATCCAGCGCCGAGGTGGCCTCGTCGCACAGCAGGATCTCCGGCCGGTGCACCAGCGCGCGGGCAATGCCCACGCGCTGCTTCTGCCCGCCCGAGAGCGTGGCCGGATAGACCTGCGCCTTGTCCGCCAGCCCCACCAGCGCCAGCAGCGCCGTCACGCGCGGCGCAATCTCCGTGCGCGGCAGGCCCGCCACGCGCAACGGCAAGGCCACGTTCTCGAACACGGTCTTTGCCGAGAGCAGATTGAAATGCTGGAAGATCATGCCGATCCGCCGCCGCAGCACCACCAGGCCGTCTTCATCCAGCCCGCCCACCGCCACGTTATCCACGCGCACCTGCCCGGTGCTCGGACGCTCCAGCATATTGATGGTACGCAGCAGCGTGGACTTGCCCGCGCCGCTACGGCCGATGATGCCGAAAATCTCGCCGCGCGCCACGCTAAAGGAGACATCTTCCAGTGCCGCGGCCTGGGCGCCGGCATAGTGCTTGCCGAGATGTTCGAAGACGATATGCGGCGGACTGGACTGCAGCGGGAGCACCTGTGACACGATCGGGATCCTTCTGGAAGTAGCGGGAATAGCGCGGGCGGCGCGGGCGGCGTGGGCGGCGTGGGCGGCGTGGGCGGCGTGGGCGGCGTGGGCGATCAGAACGCAGGAATCACCGAGCCCTGGTACTTGGTCAGGATGAACTTGCGCACCTCGTCCGAGTGATAGGCCTTGACCAGCGGCGCCACCCACGGCGCGCCCTTGTCGCGCTCACGCACGGCGATGACATTCACATAGGGGTTGTGCTCCTTCTTCTCCACCGCGATGCCGTCGCGCGTGGCGATCAGCCCGGCCTGGTAGGCAAAGGTATTGACCACGGCCGCCGCATCCACGTCCGGCAGCGAACGCGCCAGCACCACCGAGGCGCTTTCCACCAGGTCCAGCTTCTTCGGGTTGGCGGTCACGTCGGCCAGCGTGGCCGTGCCGGTGTAGGGATCGAAGCCGTCGCGCAGCTTGATCAGGCCGTGATCGCGCAGGATCACCAGCGCACGGGTCTGGTTGCTCGGGTCGTTGGGAATGCCGATGCGTGCGCCCTGCGGCAGCGACTCCAGCGACTTGTACTTGCGCGAGTAGAAGGCGATCGGCGAGATCAGCGTATCCGCCACCGGCACGATCTTGTAGCCGCGCTGCTTGACCTGGTCGCGCAGGAAGGGAATGTGCTGGAAGGCGTTGGCATCGAGATCGCCATTGTTCAGCGCCTCGTTCGGGCTGGCGGTGCCGGTGATGACGATGGGCTGCACATGGAGGCCCTGCTTCTTGGCGACCTGGGTCACCACCTCCCAGATTTCCTCGTCCACGCCGCCGCGCACGCCTACCTTGATGGCCTTGTCGGCGGCCAGTGCCGGGGCGGCGCCCATGGCCAGCGCCGCCGTGGCGGCCAGGAGCGTGGAGAGAATTGCGCGCAGGTTCATAAGCCGTTCACCTTGAGTCTGGACTGGCGATGATGGAAATGGCGGAGTGCCAGGGAAGCCAGTCTAGGTAGGCGGCAAGGGCGCGGTCCAGTAATAAATCCGCAATAGCAAATCCGGAAAACCTGCCAGGCGGCGAACGTCCGCTGAGCATCGGCACGCGAGGCAACCTGCCATGGGACACACAACGCCGCGCGCATATCCATGCGCCGATTCATTCGTTCCGCATGGCAGGCACGCTGCGTAGAGTGGCGGTTTTTTCGTACGCGCAAGCCATTCCTTTCGCCACGCCAGGCCGCCCTGCCGCTGCCGCTGCGCCAGGTGGTACGGATACCGTGTGCGTTCGTTTTGACATTCCGATCAAAGTCTGCCTGTGCCGCCGGATAAACCCGGTAAGATAGCTGCCGGATGCGCCTCTCCACGAACCAGCGCCGGTGCCATGCCGTTCAAGCTCACTGATAGACGAACCACCCATCTGGCGGCGCCCTGTGCCGGCCATCGGATGGCCATCGCCATGCTGATCCTCCCCCTGGGGGGTTGCACGTTACGCGGTGCACCGTCCTATGAAATCCTCGGGGCGTATTTCCCGCTCTGGCTGCTGAGCGCGGTATTGGGCCTCGTCGGCGCCCTGGTCGCCCACCGGATTTTCGTTTCAACCGGATGGGCGCAGACCGTGCCCCTCCAACTCTCCGTTTGCATGGCCATCGGCCTGATGGTCGCCGTGCTTGTCTGGCTCTCGGTAACAGGACAGTTGGCATGAAAATGGCCGGCGTACGCAACATCCCGCTGAAAGGCAAGGTGATCGCCTGGGTAATTATCGGACTTGGGATCATCGCGGCGTACTACGCCTATGATCGGGCCTCCCGTTTCCCATCGACCGACGACGCGGCCATCGATGCCGATGTCGTGCACGTCGCCTCGCCCGTTGGCGGGCGGATCGTCAGGCTCGCCGTGAGCGAAAACCAGCGGGTGGCAAAAGGCGACCTGTTGTTTGAGCTCGATCCCGTCCCCTATCGCCTGGTGCTGGCTCAAGCTCAGGCAGACCTGGAACTGGCGCGCGCGGCACTCGGTACCCGGCGCAAGGTGATCGTCGGAGAGCGTGCGAACGCAGCGGTTGCCGACGACCAGACTGGCAAGGCGGCGCACAGCTACGAACTTGCCTCGCGTACGGTGCAGCGGCTCGCTCCGCTGGCTGCCAAGGGCTACGTGCCTGCGCAACAGTTGGACCAGGCGCAGGTCGCACAGCGCGAAGCCGCGCTTTCGCTGCGACAGGCACAGGAACAGAAGCGGGCGACCGCGCAGACCATCGGCGGCGACGACGATGCGATTGCAACGGTGCATGCGCGCGAGGCGGCGGTCGCGCTGGCCCAGCACCATCTCGACGAGACGGTCGTGCGCGCGCCATACAACGGCTTTGTCACGGGGCTCTCGATCCTGGCAGGCGAGACGGTCGCGCCGAATCAATCGATCTTCACGCTGATCCATGCGGATGAATGGTTTGCCGTCGCGAACTTTCGTGAGACCTCGCTTTCCCGAATCGGCCTGGGCGACTGCGCCACCGTGTATTCGATGATCGACCGGAGCCAGGCCATTCGCGGGCAGGTGGTTGGCATTGGCGCGGGTGTCTCCGATCCGGGCCGGGTGAATCTGCCTCGCTCGCTGCCTTATGTGCAGCAGTCGGTGAACTGGGTGCGGGTTGCCCAGCGCTTTCCGGTGCGCGTGCGTCTCGCGGAGCCGGCGGCCGGCCTGGTCAGAATCGGCGCGAGCGCGGTAGTCGAGATCAGGCATGGCCCAGCCTGCCGATAGCCTGTTCCGGCAAGGCGCAACGGGCGCCTGGAAGAGGCTGCTCGCTCCTTACCCGGGCCGGGCTGCCATCGCCGCGCGCGTCGCGCTGATCTGCGCACTGACGGTGCTCGTGACAAGCGCCTGCGGTACACCGGAAGCCGCTCTCTCCGCCTACGTGGTGTTCTTCCTGAACCGACCCGACCGGGTCATGAGTCTGGTGACGGGGCTGGCGATGCTGATGCTGGTCACCGTGGTCATTGGCCTCGTACTCGTCGTAGCCGTGTTCGTGCTCGACGACCCGCTCTGGCGCGTCGCGTGCATTGCCATGCTTTCGCTGGGGCTTCTGTTCGTGACGTCGGCAAGCAAGCTGCGCCCCGTTGGCGCGATTCTCGCGATGATCGTCGGGTTCTCGCTCGACAAGCTTGGCAGTGTGCCGTTCGGCGAGGTGGCCACTCGCGCGATGCTGTACGCCTGGCTGATGGTTGCGATCCCGGTCGGCCTTTCCATCGCGGTCAACCTGGCCGTCGCGCCATCGCCGCGACGGCTCCTCTGCCGCGAGCTGGCGAGGCGCCTGCGGCTTGCTGCCCGCAGCCTGGCGGAGCCCGCCGCGATGCGCGACGCCCTGCACGCGTGCTTGACCTCCGGTGACGACCAGATCGCCTCGTGGATCAGGCTCTCCGTTGTCGACGGATCATCGGCCGCGGCGGATGTTCCGGCGTTGCGGCAGGCCGCGTCGTCGACGATAGCCATCCTGGTCGCCGCGGACCTGGCCGGCAGCGAACCATCGGGCCGGCTACCCGCAGCGCTGATCGAGCCGATCGCCAGGACGCTGGAGGATATGGCCGGCATGCTGGAAGCGGGCGGCTATCCCGTCGACATCGAACTCGCGTTGCCCGAAACCGGTGATCCGGCACCACTGGCCCGGGCCGTGGCCCAGCAGCTTCTCGACGCCATCAACCGTTTCGCCGTGGTTGACACCGCAGCACCCGTACCTGCGGCTGGCAAGCGAGGCGCCTTCTTCCTGCCGGACGCATTCACGAATCCCGACCATGTCCGCTACGCGCTGAAGACCACGGTGGCGGCGATGTTCTGCTACCTGCTCTATTCCCAGCTCGATTGGCCCGGCATTCACACTTGTTTCATCACCGTCTATATGGTGTCCCTCGGCACCACTGCCGAGACCGTCGAAAAGCTGACGCTGCGGATCGCAGGGTGTCTCGTGGGCGCAATCCTGGGTACCGCCGCCATCCTGCTCGTGATGCCTGCGCTGACGTCGGCAGGCGAGCTGATGGGCGTCGTGTTCGCCGGCGCGTGCCTGTCGGCGTGGATAGCGTTCGGCTCTCCAAGAATCGCCTATGCCGGATTTCAGATAGCCTTCGCCTTCTTCCTGTGCGTGATTCAAGGGGCAGCTCCCGGCTTCGATCTCACCCTCGCACGCGATCGCACCATCGGCATTCTGCTCGGCAATATCGTCGTCTACCTGGTCTTCACGCGGGTCTGGCCCGTTAGCGTCGCCGCCCGGGTTGACGCCAGGCTCGCGGAGCTTCGGCAGCACTGGGAACGGCTCGCAGCGCTTGCCCACCCGGCCACGCGACGGGCGCAAGCCGCCAATGCGATGGCCCGGCGCGACTCGCTGGAGCAGGATCTCGCCTTGATGGATTACGAGCCGTCCTGGGTGCGCCCCACGGCGGCATGGGTCTCCGAGCGTCGTCGCGAGCTGGCCAGGCTAAGCGCGCTTGAAGGACCGATGTTCCTGCTTGCCGAGCGACAGCCGGGCGAACCCGCGATCGACCACTGGCTACGCCGCCTCGGCGGAACCCGATCGCCGCAATCGGCCGGGACCGCCCTTGCGCGCGCGGCAAGCTCCGCGGCCCCGGACCCGGCGTCGCCGTACGCGGATGCCGGGCATACGCGCACGGCGTTGCTCAATCTTGGCGATGCACGCCTGGCCGGGCTCGAACCTATCGAATCCGGCGATGCCGGAAAGGAACACGCGACCCATGCGCCGGCTTAACCCGCCATTCGCCCTGGCCATCCTGGCCGCATCCAGTCTGGCGGGGTGTGCCACGTCCTCCCTGGACATGGCTCCCCCGAGCCCGGATCGTCCGTGGCAGCCGCAGGTGAGCGAGACCGGAGACATTGTTCCCGGCCCGCCCGCGCTGGCATCGGCCGGATCCGCCCACAGCTACCAGCTGCCCGCCAACCCCGGACTGGCGGCGGTGACGGCCCCACCCGAGCTGGACCAGGCGCATGAATATGGTCTGCCGGAGTTGATCGATCTCGCGGAGTCTGCAAACCCGCTGACCCGTATCGCCTGGAACGACGCCCGGAACGCGGCACTAGCGGCAGGCATCGCGAAAGCGGCTTATCTCCCGCAGCTCTCGGCCACCGCGATGGGGCTGTATGCCAGCGCCCACGGGTCAAGTTCCACCTTGCTTGGCGATACGTCGGCCAGCGCCTCGGCGCATGGCGCAACGTCCGTGCTGTCGTTGCAGTGGCTGCTGTTCGACTTCGGCGGACGCGCGGCTCGCATCGAAGCTGCGTCACAGGCCTCCACGATGGCGAACATCGGATTCACTGCCGTCCACCAGCAAGTGATCCACGACGTGAGCATCGCCTTCTACGCCTACCAGGCCGCTCATGCACGCATGGCCACGACGCAGCAGGCGCTTGGCAACGCCGACGCCATACTTGGCGCCGCCCAATTGCGCTACAAGCGCGGCATCGGCACCGTCATCGAAGTGGCGCAGGCTACGCAGAACCGCGCGCAGGCAAAGCTCGCGCTGGTCCAGGCACAAGGCGCCGAATCCAACAGCTACCTGGCGCTCATCTCGGCGCTGGGAATATCCCCGCTATCGAAGCCCAGGATTGCGGACATGCCAATCCGCAAGCTGTCGCCCGCGATGAGCGAGTCAATCGAGCAGATCGTCTCTTCCGCGATCGCCCGGCGGCCGGATGTGTTGAGCGCCTATGCAGCCGAGCGGGCCAACCTGGCGAAGATCAAGGCCGCCGAGGCGGAGTTCATGCCCAAGGTCTTTGTCTCCGCTTCAGCCGCCTATAACACCAGCAGTACGTCGATTTCCGCGGTTCCGGCTATCGGGCAGCAATTGCCGACCGTCAACCTGAGCGGCGGCCGCTACGGCGGGAGCGTGATCGTCGGCGTAACGATCCCGCTATACGATGGCGGCCTGCGTTCAGCGGTCCTTGCGCAGGCACGCAACGATGCCAACAGCGCATCCACCCGCCTGGCCCGCAGCCGCGAAGAAGCTGTCCGGCAGGTTGTCGCAGCACAGAACACGCTGCAGTCCAGCCTGGCAGCCCACGCTGCCGCGACCGAGTTGCTCGCGGCCTCGCAGACCACATACGATGCCGCGCTGGATGCATTCCGGCATGGCGTCGGCGCCATCACCGATGCCTTGCTTGCGCAAAACCAGCTGTTCGCTGCGAAGAACGCCTACGCGGACAGCTACAGCGCCGCGCTGTCAGCCGCCGCGACCCTTGCCCTCGCGGCAGGCTCGGTCGATTCGATACCCGCGCAGCCCGGCTGAACATGCACCCCTGGCCCTTGACCGGATCCGGCGAAGAGCCGCCGCTTCCTTCGTTCCTGCCCCCTTGCCGTTGGTTTGCATGCATGCCAGGCCCACTCCGGGATGGCCTGGCCGTTGCCTTCGCCGGCATGCATCCCGGCAATGGCGGTCGCGGGCGAGCCGGCATAACCTTGCATATCCCGCGAGCAACGCCTCGGGGGAAATCACGCCGCTACACCGAGCAGCGCCAAGGTGGCGTGACCGGGGGATACGGGATGCGGGATACGGGATGTTGTACTAGTCTTCCCAGTACGCGCGGAACGCGGCGGCTACGATCACCGGCAGGCACAGGACGAGCGGGATGGCGAAGTAAGGCACATCCAGGTCGACCACCCGCTTGTAGATGAGCCAGCCAATGCCCACGGCGAGGGTAACCAGGCCAATGAGCGCCGAGAGAACGTTCAGTACCCGGTCGGAGGGGCGTCTGCGCATCGGTTCCTTGGTCAAAGGTGCTTTCATCGCAACTCCCAAGCTGGTCGTGGGGGCCTCTGGATAATCAAGTTTAGTCCAGCGCGGCGCGTCACGGCGGCCTGCCTGGCATCGGATTGTGCATGCCAGGGGAAAGCGAACCCGGAACGAACCCTGTCACAGGTATTCCGGGGGCCTTGCAGCCACACGTGATTGCAGCGCCGAGTCGGGCGCCAGGGCCCTGCCGCGCTACCGGAAGCCACAAAAGCGCCGTCGGAGCGACATAGCGCAAGAACGCCGACCGGCGGGAAAACCGGGGCGCCATGCCGCTTGCGCGATGACTGCGAGGATTCCCACATTCCCCCCTTGCTTCCGGGTTGCGCATGCCTGGCGTTGTGGATATATTTTCCAGCACCGTGACTCCACCGACGAGATTCGCCCATGACCGTCTACGTCGCACGCAATCGATCCACCGCGGTTGAACGCATCCATTCCCGGATGGAAGGTACGGTAGACCTGGACTATGAGACGGCCTGGGAAGATGCATTCGAACTGGGAAGACTCGGGCAGCGGTACGGCGTCGTCGTCCAGTTCAGAACCATCGAGCATGTTGCCGTACGCTCGCCGGAGGCCCTGGCCAATGGACTGAGAGCGCCAAAGAACACGTTCAGGCAACGTCATCTGTATTGCCTGTTCGATCTGACCATCTTGCCGGAAGCCACCCTGAGCGAACTCGAAGCGCGCGCCATCCAGCATGGCGACTACATCCTGGCTGGCCGCCTGCTGAAAGAGCCGACGCTCACCTGGGCGTGACCGCGGCGTACCGGCACTGGCGGACCCTTCGCCGGTAGCGCGGTGGGCAAGCCGCGCCCCGATCCGGGGTGCGTCATGCGGCAGTCACGCCCCGGTCATTCCACAATCAGCTTCAATCCGGCGGGCAGCGACTCGCCGAATACGCGTCCCTCGTCGGCTTCGTCGAGTTCCACCGTCTCGCGCACCATGGCGATCCACGTTCGTGGCGCGTTGGCGGCTTCGAGCCGGCGGACGACGTTTGCACGGACATCAGGGGGCAGGTCCCGCGAACGGTCGCCCGTCATGCGGGCGACCTGGACGGCGGCGAACGCGGCCGGCTCGATTTTTTTCCAGTCGAGCGCAAGAATCGCATCCAGCCACCGCACGGCAACGTCCGCCGGCACCACGCTGTGCGCGCTGCCATAGAACGGCCGGCGCGCGCCGATGCGGCCGATGGCCCACCAGCCCTGGGGGTTTTCCGAGGATTTCCTGAGCCGGGTCAGCAGCCATTCGGCGACTTCGATCTTGCGCTCGACGGGAACACGCTCCAACGACCCGGCAAGGCGCACCATGTCGGCATAGCCCCCCCTCGCCGGCCCGGGCGGCCGCTTGTATCGCGTCGTGCCGGCGGGCTGCAGATAGAAGGCCATGTCATCCAGCAGGCGCAACTGCGCCTGCTCTCCCAGGCCGCCCGCCACGCGCCGCCACAGCGTCCACCACTCCGACCAGATCTGGCTCTCGTTGACGTACTGGATGCCCTGCTCGAACAGCGACCAGAGCTGCTCGGCGCGCCAGTCGTCGAGCGGGTAGCCAAAGCCCGGCCGCAGGCAGTAGCCGGCCAGGTTCAGCCAAAGCCGCTCGTGGTCGGCCGTGCGCCGCCGCCGGCGCGCGCGCTCCCAGAAGGTGCCGAACAGTTCGCGCAGCAGCGCGCTGTCCCATGTCTCGCGCGCCCCGAGCAGTTGCTCCAGTTGCGCGCGCAGCCGCTTGACCTCCTTGGGACCGACCTCTTGCGAGCGCGCGCCAAAGGTGCGGTCGATGCATTCGCCTGCCTGGGCCAGGGACGCATGGGGCGCGTCCATGGGCAAGGCAGCAGGGGCATCGTTGCCGCGCAGCTGGAATTCGAGCAGCCAGCGCTGCGAGGCATCCCCTATCTCGATGCAGTGCACCTCCAGCGTGCCGACCTCGGTCAGCGACGAGGTGAGCTGGACGGGCGTCTCCCGCGGCCCGCCGGCACCGCGCGGCTGCACCACGGTGGCGATTGGCGGCAACCGGACGAAATCGCCCTGCGCGAGATCGGTCAGCTCGCCCGGCAGATAAGCCGTGTCGGCCACGGAAGACACCAGGTGGAAGCGCACCGGATACCCGAGCCGCAGGGCGAATGCGCGATCCTCGAGATGAATCTCCTGGCCTTCTTCGGTGCCGCGCGGCAACAGGCAGATGCCCTGTTGTCCCTGCGCGCCATCGTCGAGCACCAGGAAATAACTGCGCGCCGAGCCCCCGCCGATGCGCGGGGCATGCCCCGTGCGTGCGCGCGCGTAAGCCACCGCGCCACGGGCCACGGCGACGTCGGGGCTATCGTTGTGCAGCACGTGCAGCGGCTCGCCGCGCCACCTGCCCAGGGTGCCCGCGATGCGCCCGCTCAGGGCGCTGGCGCGGAACACGCCGCCGTTGAGCAGCAGGGTGTCGGGCATCGGCAATGCGGCATCGGGCGCTTCAGGCGCACCGGGCGCACCGGGCGCACCGGGCGCATCAGGCAAATCCAGCGCTTTGCGCGACTGCGCCGCGTGCTGGCTCAGGAAGGCCGCGACATGCCGGGTGACCGCCGGATCGGTCGCATAGGGCAGGCCAAACTCGACAATGGCGCCCCGCGCCCGCCCGGGCCTCTCGTCCGAAGACACCGGGGGGAAGAAACCGTCGACGATGAGTTGTTCGATCTCCTGCCGCGTCACCTCCACCGAGCGCGACCCGCCAATCAGCCTGGAGCCAGCACCAAGCAGCGTGATCGTGACGGCGTCCGGCGCCTGCGCGCTGAGCAACTGCTCCTTTGCAACCCGGCACCGCTCGACCAGCTGGGACAGGCTGGCAGCCGACAGTCGCGCGTGCCCCGCGGCCAGGCGCGACTCGACAAGATGCGCCAGGGCAAGATCCATATTGTCGCCGCCGAGCATCAGGTGGTTGCCAACGCCGATGCGGGTCAGCTGCGGCTGGCCGTCCGCCATCTCCACCTTGATGAGGGTGAGGTCGGTGGTGCCGCCGCCCACATCGCAGATCAGGACCAGGCGCGTCTGCGCCAGTTCCGCGCCGAGCGTGCGGCGATGATGGAACAGCCAGTCGTAGAAGGCCGCCTGCGGCTCTTCCAGCAGGCGCAGGACGGGCAGCCCGGCCGTGCGCGCGGCTTCCAGCGTCAGCGCGCGCGCGCCTTCGTCGAACGACGCGGGCACGGTGAGCACCACGTCCTGGTCTTCGAGCCGGGCCTGCGGAAAACGGTGATTCCAGGCGGCGCGCACGTAGGCCAGGTAGCTGGCGCTGGCGGCCACCGGCGACACCTTGCCGACCTCGTCGCCGGCCCCCCAGGGCAGGATGGGCGCGGTCCGGTCGACCGACGCATGCGACAGCCAGCTCTTCGCGCTGGCCACGAGCCTGCCCGGCACCTGCGCGCCCAGCGTGGACGCCAGGCGGCCGATCACGACCTGCTGCGCCCCGGCGCTATCGGCCTGCTGCCAGGGCAGCTGGAGATCGCCCGGGCTGAGTTCCCCGGGCGCCGCGTGATACCGCACGGACGGCAGCAGCGGGCGCGCCGCGACCTCCCCCAGGCTTACCAGTTGATCGATATCGAAGACGCCGATGTCCTCCGATCCCGCCTGCGCGTATGCGACGACCGTGTTGCTTGTGCCAAGATCAATGCCGACGATGTACTGCTTCATCGCATTCAGGCGTTCGCGCTGCCGCGCACGTCGAACTCGACCTTCCAGCGCTCGCCGGTACCGCGCGGCACGGCTTCCAGCTCCAGCGTGCCAGCCTCGGTGACGCGGGCATGCAGCTTCACCGGCACCACCTCGCCCGGGGTTCGCCCCTCGGACGGCAGCGTGGCCTGGATCTCATCGAGCTCCTGCAGTTCCTCGGGCGACCAGGAGTCGAGCAGGGTGCCGACCTGGTCCTGGCGGCGCACCGACGAGCCGAAGAAACGGAAGTGCACCGGTTCACCCACCACCAGGCCGAATTCCTGTGCCGGCAGCGCCGCCTCGGTCCCTTCCTCCATGCCAAAGGGCGCCACGCAAAGCGCCTGCACGGGCGGCTCGAAGCCGGGCACGGCAGGCATCGCCGATTCCACGGCGATATAGTAGGCACGCGCGGTACCGCCACGGATGCGCACGCCCTTGCCGCGCCGCACGTAGCCGTAATAGGCGGCGCCGCGCGCCACGGCGAGGTCCAGGTCGGCGCCTTCCAGCAGCCGCGCGGGCGCGGCGCCTTCGGCGGCGAGCCAGCCGTTGAGCGTCTGCATGATGCGCGCAGCCAGCAGGTCCGACTTGAACACGCCGCCATTGAACAGGACCGCCGTGGGATGCAGCAAGGTCGCGCCCTCCGGCTGCGTGCCTTGCATGCCGTCGAGTTCGGCAAGCGCTGCAACCTGGCGGCCGAGGAACGCGGCCAGATGGCGCGTGACGGCCGCATCCTGCGCATATGGCAGGCCGAGCTGGGTCAGGCCGGCGCGGGTCCGGCTCACCGGACGGGCCGAGCCGTCCACTTGCGGGAAAAAACCCTCCAGGATGGTCTGGGTCAGCTCGGCGCGGGTGAGTTCCGTGCGGATCGAGCCACCGATCAGCTTGGACCCGCGGCTCGGCACCACCAGCGGCACGGCATCCGTGGCCGCATCGGAGAGCAGCGTTTCCTTGGCCGAGCGGCAGGCGTAGGTGAGCGCCCGCAACTGCCACGGATCGGCCTGCGTACCCTGGGCGGCCAGCTTGCGCGCCACCACATGGGCCAGCGCGAGATCCATATTGTCGCCGCCCAGCAGGATATGCTCGCCCACGGCAACGCGGTGCAGTTCCAGGTTGCCTTCGCGCTCGATCACGGCGATCAGGGAAAGGTCGGTCGTGCCCCCGCCGACATCCACCACCAGGATGATGTCGCCCACCCTGACCTGCTTGCGCCAGAGGCCATCGCTCTTCTGGATCCAGCTATAGAGCGCCGCCTGGGGCTCCTCCAGCAGGGTCATGCGTGCATACCCCGCGGCTTCGGCGGCTTCGGCCGTCAACTCCCTTGCGGCCGGGTCGAACGATGCAGGGATGGTGACGGTGATTTCCTGCTCGCCGAACGGTGCGTCGGGATGGGTATGGTCCCAGGCTTCACGCAGGTGCGTGAGATACCGCACGGAAGTCTCCAGCGGCGAAACGCGCGGCACTTCGGCCGGTGCGTCGTTTGGCAGGATCGCCGCCCGGCGGTCCACGCCGGGGTGGCACAGCCAGCTTTTGGCGCTGGATACCAGGCGGATCGGCGTGGCCGCGCCGCGGCTGCGCGCCAGCTCGCCTACCGCGAACTCCCGCTGCGCGGTCCACGGCAGGCCCAGGTCGCCCGGGGCCAGCTCGCTGGGGTGCGGCAGGTAGAGAAACGAGGGCAGCAGGTCGAGTTCCTCGACGGCGCCCGGTGCGGTGAGCTGCGTGACCGGCAGGACGCCCTGGCTGGTCTTCTCGCCATCGCTGGCAACAAGGTCGACGTAGGAAATCGCGCAGTGGGTCGTGCCCAGGTCGATACCGATGGAATAGCGCGGTGCGTTCATAGCTCGACCTCGGCCGGTGCGATCACCGTGGCGTCGTGGCGTTCCGCCAGCCGGGGCAGGCGGACTTCCGCGACCTTCCAGCCGCGGTGACTGATGCTGCCGTTGAACGGCGCGCTGCCCACCACATTGCCGGTCAGCCGGATCGCGGTGGCATCGAAGCCTTCGGCCAGTGTCACGCGGCTGCCTTCGGCTTCCTCGCGCACGGGGCGGATGGAGAAATGCTCGCGCAGCACCGCGCGGCAGCCTTCATGCACGAGCCTGGCGGCAGCGCCGATTTCCATGTCGGTATAGCCCGCGATATCCTCCTCGACGAAATCGATGAAGCGCGCGTCGCGCTGGAGCAGCCCCAGCAGCTGCAGCGCCGCTTCCGGGCTGGCTTCCTTCAGTGCTGGCACGGGCACGGGCACCGGCGCAGGCACCGGCACCGGCACCGGCACGGCAGCCTGCGGCGCCGGCCTGGCTTCCGCAGGGCTCGCCCCGTCGCGCAGGCGCCGCACGCCGCCGGCAAACTCGCGGTCGCCCAGGATGGTGAAGAACGTGCCGACGGCAAGGGCGATCCTGCCGAGGAAAGATGGGTTCGAGTCGGTCATAAACTACTCCTGATGGGCTCTGTTAAAGGACGAGCCATCCTCTGGCGACACTGGCAAGGCCCGGTTTCCACCGCGCATGCGGTTCCGGACATCGATGGCCAGGCCAGGCGCCGGCGTCTGATTTGCTGGCCCGACCGGGCCGCTCAGGCCGTATTTTGCCCTAATGCGCCCCCGATCCGGCCAATGCCGGGGATTTGCCTGGCGAACCGGAGCGGATGCCAGCGCGGCACAACCGGCCGCTCCGTCCGGCACCTCCCTTTTCCACCCCCGATTCCACTCGTAACTCGCGCCGGATGCCCGCCAATTCGCGACGCCATGCGCCGTTTCGTCGCATCGCACGGCCCGGATGACGGGTGCGCCCCCATCATGGGCATCGTCGAATATCCCCGCAAAGCAAAGAAAAGGAGATCCGCCATGCTGCCTGGCATTTTTCAGCACACGCCCGCCTGGATATGGGTGATGCTTGCCGCCCTGATCGCCCTCGGCATCTCGCAGGCGGCGCCCAGGCGAATGACGCCGCGGCGGGCCACCACTGTCCCGTTGGCAATGGCCGTGCTGTCTTTCCTGGGTGTCGTGTCGGCATTCTCGCGGCAGCCTCTGGCGCTGGTGGCCTGGGCGGCCGGCATGGCCGCCGCGCTGGTCCTGGCCAGGGCGGCCGGCACATGGGAGACGATCCGCTGGTCGACGGCAGATCGCTGTCTGCATGTCCCCGGCAGCTGGATACCCCTGTTGCTGATCCTCTGCATGTTCGCGACCCGGTTTTGCGTCAGCGTGGCACAGGCGGTCAATCCCGGGCTGTTGCGCCACGGGACCTTTGCCATGGCAGCCGGCTTTATCTATGGCGCGGTTAGCGGTATCTTCCTCGCACGCAGCCTCGTGGCCTGGCGCGTCTCCCGGCAGGCGCCGCTGCGCGGCGTGATTACCTGAGCACATTGAACGCACCCCGAGCCCTGCCCAATCGCTGCAAACTGGAACCATACCGCGGCATGCCATCCCCCTCCGACGTACTGGCCTGGCTCTGGCGCCAGCTGCGGGTCGCCATCCCGCTGGCCCTGGGGTGCGCCTTGTTCTTCAGCGCGATGTTTCGCGAGCCGTTCGGCACCACCCTGGTCTATTCGTTTTGCATCACCCTCCTTATCCAGGCCCTGGTCAGCGCGGGCCGCCATGGCATCTCGCGCCGGCTGCGCCTGCAGCAGCCCGGCGACCTTGCCGCACAGCGCGCCTGGCCGGGCTGGAAACTGATGTTCCCGTGGATCATCGCGTCGGGCGTCGTCGGCTACTTTGCCGGCCATGCGCTGGCCGACCTGCTGACCGGCGGCCACGATACCCCCGCCACGTTCCTGCAGGATTCCCGCGCCTTGCTGCTGAGCATGAGCATGGTGGTGGCGCTGTCCCTCGGCGTCACTTACTTCCACTATGCGCGAGGGCGCATGGCGCTCATGGAGGCGCGCGCGCAAGCCGCCATGCGCAGCGCGGCGGAGAATCAGCTCCGGCTGCTGGAATCGCAGCTGGAGCCGCACATGCTGTTCAATACGCTGGCCAACCTGCGCGTGTTGATCGGCCAGGACCCGCAACGCGCCCAGGTCATGCTCAACCATGTGATCGCGTTCCTGCGCGCCACGCTGGCGGCTTCGCGCTCGGAGTCGCATCCCCTCTCGTCCGAGTTCGAGCGCATTGGCGACTATCTCGAGCTGATGCGGGTGCGCATGGGTCAGCGCCTGCAGACACGCATCGACCTGCCGGCCGGACTGGCCGCGTTGCCGGTCCCCCCGCTGCTGTTGCAGCCGCTGGTGGAGAATGCCATCCTGCACGGACTGGAACCCAAGGTGGGCGGCGGCTGGATCCGGATCACGGCGCAGCGCGAAGGCGATATGCTGCGGCTGTGCGTGCGCGATACGGGCGTGGGCCTCGGCGCGCTGCCGCCCGGCCCGGATTGCTTCGGTACGCAGCAAGTCCGGGAACGGCTCGCGCATCTCTTCAGCAACACGGCCACGTTCGAACTCTCGGCAGCGGGCGATGACGAAGGGGGCGCGCTGGCCACCGTGCGCCTTCCGCTACCCTGAGCGCGAGCCACCCTGCCCCCACCCCTGCCCTATGCAAACCACCGCCCTGATCGCCGAAGACGAACCCCTGCTTGCCGCGGATCTGCAGGCCGAACTGGCGCGGCTATGGCCGGCGCTTGGCATCGTCGCCAGCGTGGGAGACGGCGAAGCCGCGGTCAGGCAAAGCCTGGCGCTGCAACCGGACATCCTGTTCCTGGATATCCGCATGCCGGGCATGAGCGGACTCGAAGCCGCGCAGGCGCTGGCGGAAGACTGGCCCGACCCGGGCGCGCCGTTCCCGCTCATCGTATTCGTGACCGCGTACGACAAATACGCGCTGCACGCATTCGATCACGCGGCGGCCGACTACATCCTCAAGCCCGTGCAGCCCGGCCGGCTCGCGAAGACCTGCACGCGCCTGCAGGCGGCCTTGAAGCAGCGCGCCTCCCCGGACACGCCAGGCCCATCGTGGGAAACGGCACTGGACCAGCTGCGCACGCTCCTTGGCCCCGGCGTGCACGGCGCCGCCGGCAAACCCGCCAGCCCGCTGCAGGTGATCCAGGCGAGCGCCGGCAACACCATCACCATGGTGCTGATCGCCGACGTCCTGTATTTCGAGGCCGCCGACAAGTATGTGCGCGTCGTCACCGCCGGACACGAGCACCTGATCCGCACATCGCTGCGCGAGCTTCGGCAACGGCTCGATCTGCAATGCTTCTGGCAGATCCATCGCGGCACGGTGGTGCGCAACACCGCCATCGCCAGCGCCGTGCGCGACGAATCGGGCAGGCTCACGCTCACCTTGCGGGATCGCCCCGAGAAACTGAGCGTGAGCCGCCTCTACGCCGACCGGTTCAAGGGGATGTAGACACTGCCAGGCTGCCATCCGGCGAGGCGGGCCGGCAACCGGCCTACACTGCGTTCGTCCCGGCCGTGGCAAGGCCGGCATCCACCGCCGCCAGTGCATCGTGCAGGGTCTCGAATATGCACTGCTCGCCGATGGCCTCCACGATCCCGTGGCGTTCCATATCGGCGCGCAGGTAGTGGTTGACCCGCGCAAAGATCACGTTGACGCCGCGCTGCGTCAGGCTGTCGCAAAGATCGCGCACCGACCGCGCCGCCGAATAGTCGAGATCCGTGATGGCCCCCGCGTCGACCACGAACCAGCGCACGGTCGTCGGCGCATGGTCGATCAGCGCCTTGACCTCGTCGACGAAGTAATGATCGTTGGCGAAGAACAGGTCCGCACCGAAACGATAGACGATCATCTCCGGCGTGGTCTCCATGCCCGGCCTGGCCGCGACGGGCAGCCACCGCCCTTCGGGCCCCGGCGCCAGCACCATGGTGTGCGGGCGATAGCTGTGCCGCACATGCCGCATCAGCGACAGGGCGACCGCGAGCAGGATGCCATGTTCGACACCGATCGCCACCACGGCCGCGGCCGTCACCAGCGCCAGCGTGAATTCGCCGGGACTCTCCCGCCCGATGGCAAGCAGCCCCTTCACCTTGATCAGGCCGACTGCGATGGTAAAGACGATGCCGGCAAGCACGCAGTGGGGAAGATACTGCAGCGCCTGGCTCAGGAACAGCAGCACCACGACCACCACGCCAGCGAAGACCAGCTGCGCGAACTGGCTGCGCGCCCCGGCCTGATCGGCCATGGCAGTCTGCGTCGGACTGCCGTTGACGACGAAGGTGCCGGTGAGCGCGGCGGCGGCATTGGCCGCCGCCAGCCCCAGGATGTCGGCGTCTTCGTCGACGCGCTCGCGATAGCGCTCCGCGAAGCTGCGGCTTGCGGCGGCGCTCTGCGCGATGATCATCACGAAGCAGGAGGCGGCCACCGGCACGAGCTCCAGCGTCTGCCGCCAGCTCACCGCCGGCAGGTACGGATGCGGCAGCCCCCCGGCGATCGGGCCGATCACGGCGATGCCATGGCCGGCAAAGTCATAGGCATGGCTGGCGGCGATGGCGCCCACCACGGCGAACAATGGCACCGGCAGCCGTGGCAGGTAGCGTTTGGCGCCCAGAATGCAAAGCACCACGAGCATCGAGATGCCCAGGGTGGGAAGATGGGCCTGCGGCAGTTGACCCACGATCAGCGCAACCTGCTCGGTGGTGCGGGAGGAATGCACGGGTATGCCCAGCATATCGCCAAGCATGGCGATACCCACCTGCACCCCGACGCCCGCGAGGAAGCCGACCAGTACCGTGCGGGAAAGGAAATCGGCGAGAAAACCGAGCCTGAACACCCGCGCCAGCAACAGCATCGCCGCGGTAAGCAGGGCCACCATGCCGGCCAGCGCCACGTACTCCGCGCTCGCGACCGGCGCCATGGTGGACAGGCGGCTGGCAAAGATCGTGGCGGTCGCCGAGTCGGCGGCGACCACCAGATGCCGGGACGCCCCGAACAACGCGAACGCCACCAGCGGCAGAAACACCGTGTAGAGACCGGTGACCGCGGGCATGCCGGCAATGCGCGCATAACCCAGAACCTGCGGGATATTCATCGACGCCAGCGTGAGCCCCGCCAGGGCGTCGCGCAACGCCGCCGCCCGGTTCAGGGGCAGGACGCCCTTCAGCAAGGTGAAGCGCATCGCCTGCTCCCCTTGAAGATCCCGCATGCACCGACGCCGGCACAAGCCTGCCGGCGAGGCCGCATCTGCACAAGCCCGCGGCTCCCAGGACGCACACCTCGCTCCATATCGAAACATCCTCTAAAGTTGACTGCGCAATATGTCGTTATCGAAGCCGAACTGGCGCTGTCTCTGCAACGCGGCCGCGCGGGCGCAGAGCAGGAAATGCCCAGGCAGATCAGATCCTCACCGAGAAGGGAACACCCATGCTGGCTGGCAGCTACAACAGTTTGCTCGTGCTGTTTTCGCTGCTTGTAGCGATTCTGGCATCCTATACCGCGCTGGACATGGCGGCCCGTATCTCCACCGCGCGGGGCCGGGCCGCGCATTGGTGGCTGGCTGGCGGCGCGTGCGCCATGGGCACGGGTATCTGGTCGATGCACTTCCTCGGCATGCTGGCGTTCAACCTGCCGATCCCGATGGGTTACGACCCCGGCATTACCCTGCTCTCGCTGCTGATCGCCATCGCCTTTTCGGCGTTCGCCCTGTGGCTGGTGTGCCAAAAGACGCTGCCGTGGCCGCGCCTGGCGGGTGGCGCGCTGCTCACCGGCAGCGGCGTGGCCGGCATGCACTATACGGGCATGGCCGCGATGCGCATGGCGCCGGGGATCCGGTATATCGCGTCCCTGTTCGTCCTGTCCATCGCCATCGCCATCCTGGCCTCCGGCACGGCGCTGTGGATGGCCTTCACCCTGCGCCGCCAGTCCCTCTGGGTCCGGCCCTTGCGGGCAGGCGCCGCCGTGGTGATGGGCTTTGCCATCGTCGGGATGCACTACACCGGCATGGCCGCGGCGGAATTCCCGCTCGGCAGCGTTTGCGGTGCCGTGCGCGGCGGGATGGATGCCGGCTGGCTGGCGGTCGTGATCGTCGTGGCCACGCTGGCGGTGCTGGCCATCGCGCTGATCATCTCCG
Organism: Cupriavidus sp. 96C5-1; assembly: GCF_057798855.1. NCBI lineage: Bacteria > Pseudomonadati > Pseudomonadota > Betaproteobacteria > Burkholderiales > Burkholderiaceae > Cupriavidus > Cupriavidus sp. 96C5-1. The sequence continues at coordinate 146,284 of NZ_JBYOJU010000010.1, forward strand.
TGCTCGACTCGCGCCTGGAAGCCCGTACCGCGATCCTGGCGGAATCGCTGGCCGAAGCCAACCAGGAACTGACCTACCTGGCGCTGCACGACAACCTCACCAAGCTGCCCAACCGCGTGCTGCTGGAGGACCGGCTCGACCAGGCGATCCAGGCCGCCGCGCGCGAACATGGCCGCTTCGCCCTGATGTTCATGGACCTGGACGGTTTCAAGGCGGTCAACGATGCGTACGGCCACCCCATCGGCGACCGGCTGCTGGTCGAAGTCGCGCAGCGCATCGGGGCCAGCGTGCGTTCGCAGGACACCATCGCCCGGCTGGGCGGAGATGAATTCGTGCTGCTGGCAAGCGTTGCCGAACCGGCGGATGCGGCGACCCTGGCCGAGAAGGTTTTGTCCGCCGTGCGGGAGCCCTTCCTGGTCGCCGGCCGCGAACTGCGTGTGTCCACCAGCATCGGCATCGCCATCTATCCCGGCGACGGCGAACTCCAGCACGACCTGATGGCGAACGCCGACGCCGCGATGTACCACGCGAAAGCACTGGGGCGCAACACCATCTGCTTCTTCGAAGGCTCCATGAATGCCAACGTGCACGAACAGCTCCAGCTGCTGCAGGACCTGCGCCTGGCCATCGAGCGCCGCGAACTGGTCCTGCAGTACCAACCCAAGCTCACCGCGCCCAACGGGCCGGTGATCGGCGTGGAGGCACTGGTGCGCTGGGCGCATCCCGCGCACGGGCTGATCGCGCCGGATCAGTTCATTCCAATGGCGGAGAAAACCGGCCTGATCGTGCCGATCGGCGAGTGGGTGCTGGACGAAGCCTGCCGGCAGATGCGGGAGTGGCGCGATGCGGGCCACCCGGAGTGGAGCATCGCGGTCAACCTGTCGCCGCTGCAGTTCCGGCATGCCAGCCTGATCGAGACGGTGCGCGAAACCCTGGCACGCCACGTACTGGAACCGCGCTGCCTGACCCTCGAAGTCACGGAATCGACGGCCATGCGCGATGCCGATGCCAGCCTGCAGATCCTGCAGCAGCTCCACGGCATGGGCGTGCGGATCTCCATCGACGATTTCGGCACGGGGTACTCCAGCCTGCTCTACCTCAAGCGGCTGCCGGCCAGCGAACTGAAGATCGACCGCGGGTTTATCAGGGAGCTGGCGCGCGACAGCGAAGACGCGGCCATTGTCTCGGCCATCGTGGCGCTGGGCCGGACATTGAACCTGAGCATTGTCGCGGAAGGCGTGGAAACGGCGACGCAGCAGGAATTCCTGACCCGCCTCGGCTGCGATTCCCTGCAAGGCTTCCTGCTCGGACGCCCGATGTCGGCGGATCATCTGATCGCGTCGCTATCGCAGGGCAACGTCCCGCAGCCGCCGGCATGAGCAGTGGGGACCGGCGCATGGCCACGCATCCGGCGCACTGATCGGTGCACTATTCGGCGTTATGGCTGGCGAGATATTTGACCAGGCCATCGATGCCGCCACGCGCGATGATATCGGCGAACTGCCGCCGGTACACCTCGATCAGCCACGCGCCGCTCATATTGATGTCGTAGATGGCCCAGCCCCCGGGGCCGCGCCGCAGCCGGTAGTCGATATGTATCTCGTCTCCCTTGTTCACCATGCTGGTCTCGACCACCATGTCCTTGCCGCTGGCGCGCGCCGGCTTATACCGGAATTTCAGTGTCTGATCACGCACTTGCGATAAAGACAAGGCGTAGCTGCGCACCAGCAGGGTCTGGAACTGCTCGAAGAGCTGGTTCTGCTGCTCGGGCGACGCGTTGCGCCAGGCGCTGCCGACCGCCAGCAGCGTGGTGTGGTGGAAATCCGTATAGGGCAGGAATTGCCGCCGCACCACCGCAGTGATCTTGTCGAGATCGCCGTTGCGGGTATCGGGGCTGGACTGGATGGTGACAAGCGTGCCCTCGACGGCGGCACGGATCATGCGGTCCGGCGAGGCGCGGTCCACGCCGGCCGCGGCACCCGGCGCCTCGCCGGGACCGGCCGCGCGCGCGCTGGCCGGCAAGGCGGCGCCGGCAAGGACAACGGATACCGCCATGGCGGCGGCCCCGGCAAGGGCAAGGCGGATATGACGGTGCATCGCGAAGCTCCTCCACTGGCGCTGGCGGGATGCGGCGATATCCGGTTGCCGGCAGGCCGTATCCACCAACCCATGCTAGTGCTTTTTAGTGCGTTCGGTGCGTTCGGTGCGTTCGGTGCGTTCGATGCCTTCAGTGCTTCGCCGCAGGCGGCTACCGCGTCAGTTCCCTGAAGCCCTGCAGCAGGCGATCGATATCCTCCGGCTGGATATGGCCCATCGTGGAGATACGGAACAGCGCCGCCGACAGCCCGCCCTGCCCCGCATAGATGACAAAGCCACGCGCCTTGAGGCCGTCGTGCAGCTGCGGGTACGACAGGCCGGCCGGCAAGCGGTAGGCGCGCAATACCACCGAGGACTGCTCCGCCGGCCACAGGCCCGGCATGCCCAGGGTTTCCAGCCCCGCGCGCGCGCGTTCGGCAAGCGCGGCGTAGCGCGCATGGCGCGCGCGCCAGCCGCCTTCGTCCGCGAGTTCGCGCAGCGCCTCCACTAACGCATAATAGGCGTGCACCGACGGCGTGAACGGCGTATTGCGCTGATCCTGCAGCCGCGCCAGGCGTCCGAGATCGAGGTAGTAGGTCCGGCTGGCGGCCTGCGTCAGCGCGCTGCGCCGCACAATGACGAAGGCAGCGCCCGGCACGCCGTGCAGGCACTTGTTGGCCGTGGCGGCGACCGCCGCGATGCTGCCGCTGAAGTCGATCGCCTCGGCGCCGAAGCTGCTCACGCCATCGACCAGCAGGCGCACATTGCGCGCCCGGCAGAGTGCGTCGAGCGCCGGCAGGTCGTTCAGGCGGCCCGTGGTGGTCTCATGATGGATCACCGCCACATGCGTGATGGCGCGGTCCGCGTCCAGGGCGGCGGCGATCCTGTCGAGATCCGGCGCCTGCATCCAGTCGTGCGCCACCACCGCATGGTCGATGCGGTACTGCGCGGCGATCTGCGTAATGCGTTCGCCATACACGCCGTTCTGCACGATCAGCAGCTTGCCCTGCCCGGGCACCAGCGCGGCGATCATGCTTTCCACCGCGGCCGTGCCGGAGCCGGTCATCAGCACCGCGGCCCACTCGGCGGGATCCAGCCGGTAGATGTCCAGCAAGCGCGCGCGGGCTTCGTCCTGCAGGTCGAAGAACTCGCTTTCGCGGTGGCACAGGTCGGGCTGCAGCAGGCTCTGGCGCACGCGCTCCGACAATGTGACCGGGCCTGGATTGAGTAGCAGCATTACTGGTCTCCTTGATCTGCGCCGATGTGGCGCGCCAGGCGCGTCTTCACATCGACGGGGGTGATGGTCGGGCGCGGCAGGCCGTCCGGCGTGCCCGCGCTGATCGTCAGCGCCACCAGGCGCGGGCCGGCGGCGGGCTGCCGCGCGGCAGCGGCAAGCGCCTGGTCCAGGAGCCCGAGATGATCGCCTTCGCTGGCCGACGCATAGCCGCAAGCCGCGGCCACGCCGGCGAACGAGACATTGTGCGATACCGTGGCCTGTCCGCCCGTGGAATCATGGGCGCCGTTATCCAGCAGCACGTGGGTGAGGTTGGACGGCCCATAGGCGCCCAGCGTGGCGAACACGCCCATGCGCATCAGCGCCGCGCCGTCGCCGTCCACGGCCACCACGTCCAGGTCCGGACGCGCCAGCGCCAGGCCCAGCGCGAAGGGCGTGAGGCAGCCCATCGAGCCAACCATGTACAACTGGTTGACGCGGTCATCGAGCGCGTAAAGCTCGCGCCCGCAGAAACCGGTCGATGCCAGCACCACGGCCTTGTCCATCGGCGTATGCGCGATCACGCGCTGCAGTGCCTCGCGGCGCGTGGGCAGGCGCTCCTGCGCGGTGCCCTGGTCCGCCGCAAGAGACACCAGCGGCGTGCATCCGGGGCGCGGCGCGGGCCGTTCCTGCTGCTTCAGTTCATAGGGTGCAACGCTGCCTTTCTGCATCACCAGCGCGTACGGGCGGCCAGTGGCGTCCATATGCGCCACCGCGCGATCCAGTGCAGGGCCAACCTCGGCCGCATCGGTGGGGAAGGTCTCCCACGGGATCTCCATGGTGTCGAGCATGGACGGCGTGACCGGCCCCATCAGCGCATGCTGCGGTTCGTCGGCAACGCCAGGCTGGCCGCGCCACGTGACGATCAGCAACTGCGGCAGGCGGAAGGTCCAGGTGAGCGAGGTCAGCGGGCTTACCGCATTGCCCAGGCCGGAGTTCTGCATCATGGTAACGCCGCGGCGTCCGCCCTGCGCGCCCAGCGTCACGCCGGCGATCAGCGCCACCGCATCGCCCTCGTTCGCCGCCGACACGTAATGCAGCGACGGATCCTGCAGCACGTAATTGATGAACGGCGTCAGGTACGAGCACGGCACCCCGGCATACCAGTCGAAACCGCGCGCGCGCGCGGCTTCGACAAACTGTGCCGCTTCGATCATCGGGCCTCCTCTCCATCGGTGGTGCCGAGCGCGAACGGCGTTTGCGCGTGGGCGAAATCGCCTGCGCGGCGGAAGTCTTCCAGGTCGTTCACGCCGCGCCAGTGGCCGTGCACGTATTTCACCTCGATCTCTTCGCCGGCCTCGACCAGCGCGTTGAGCAGCGCCGGCATGTCCAGCGTATCGAAATCGTCGCGCCCGCGCAGTTCGCCGATCAGCGCCTGCAGACGCTCGCGCCCGGTGCCACGCACGCTCAGCAGCCCGATCCAGCGGCCGTGCGGTGCCTGCGCGCGGCCCGCGCCCGGCTCCTCGCCCTTGCTGGCAACATGGCGCAGCAGGACCTTCTGGCCGAACAGGTCGCGGTCGTCGGGCGCCGAGCAATAGGCGAAATCGCGCACGCTCCGGTTCGACGGCGCGGTGTGCGAGGAATCGACCACCACGCTGAACGGCGCGTCGCTCTCCAGCAGGTCGCGCAGGATATAGCTGCGGAACAGCAGGTCGCCATAGGCGATCACGGTATCCGTCTGCAGGCCATCGGCCGCGCATGCCAGCGACGCCAGCTCGCCGGTCTGCGCATGGCGCTCGTTGACCACCAGCTTGACGCCGGCGGTATCGATGGCCTGGGCCTGGTAGCCGCCCACCACGGTGATGTCGTTGATCGATTGCTTCTTGAACGCATCCACCAGCCAGCGCAGCAGCGGCTTGCCCGCCACCGGCAGCATCACCTTGGGCCGGTCTTCGGTGAGGGGTTCGAGCCCCGTGCCGCGGCCGGCCGCCAGCACCACCGCCGCACCCGGGGCCTGCGAGCCGGACAGGTACATCTTCTCGGCGGCCGAGTACTCGGCCGCATCCTGCAGGCGGAAGATTTCGTTGACGGAGGCGATGCGGTCCTCGACGTTGACCAGCGTCTCGCTGTCGTGGATCTCCCTGGCCACGGCCTGCATCGACGATGCCGCCACGCGGACCAGGTGGTTGGCCCAGATCACCATGCTGATGCCGGCCTTGCGGAAGACGTCGGTGGGCGTGCTGTAGTACTTGGTCGGCACGATCACCAGCGGAGCGCGGCCCGCCCACTCGCGCGCAAACGCCAGGATCTCGTCCGGACGCGACAGCTTGCTGTGGATCAGGATGGCGTCGGCGCCGGCCTGGCGGTAGGCCTCGGCGCGGCGCAGGGCTTCGTCCATGCCCCAGCCGGCGATCAGCGCTTCCACGCGGGCGACGATGGAGAAGTTGTCGTCCGTCTGCGAATCCTTGCCGGCCTTGATCTTGCCGCAGAACTCGTCGATCTCGGCGAGCGGCTGGCGCTCGCCGTCGATAAAGCTGTTGGTCTTGGGAAACTGCTTGTCCTCGATGCAGACGCCGGCAATGCCGCGCTGCTCGAGCTTGCGCACCAGGCGGCGCACATTGTTGAAGTTGCCGTAGCCGGTATCGCCGTCCAGCAGGATGGGCAGGTCGCTGGCGTCGGCCATGAACTCCAGCGTGTCGACCACCTGGGTCCAGCTTGCCTCGTTGTTGTCGCGCACGCCGTACTGGGCCGAGATGGCGAGGCCGGAGCCCCAGATGGCCTTGAAGCCGGCTTCGCGCACGATGCGGGCGGACAGGCCGTTGTGGGCTTCCATGATGAACTCGAGCGCATTGCTCAGCAGCATCTGGCGCAGGCGGGCGCTGCGCGAGGCAGTCGAGAAAACCGGGTCCATCGCGTTCATTGCGCCACTCCCACGATCGGCTGGAGTTCGGGCAGGACTTCGTCGCGCGCACGCGCGACATCGTTCGGGAAGTCGATCTCGATCCATGGCGCGCCGCTCACGTCGGCGATATCGAACACGTGGCCGCCTTCCAGCAGCAGGTCGCGCACCGCTTCCTCGTGCGGCATGTTGGCGCGGCCGCCGTCCACATAGCCCTGGACGATCTGCGCCAGGCGGCGCGCGGTCTGCTCCTGGAAACGGAAGAAACCGACCGACTCGCCGATGGTGTCGTACTCCAGGCCCACCGCGAGCTGCTTGCGCAGCTCGACCGGGACGCCGTTCTTCAGGCACAGCTTGACCGGCTCGTCGCCGGCTTCGAAATCGCGGTCGATCAGCAGGCGGTTGGTGCTGCCGCCTGCCACCAGCGCACCGAGGATGCGCTCGTCGTAGAGCACGTCCGCATCCATCAGCAGGACGTCGCCGCCGCGCGTGAGCGCATCGGCCACGGTGTGCACCGTCAGCACGCTGCCCAGGTCGTAGCGCGGGTTCAGCACGATTTCCGGGTAGGGCTGGCGTCCCAGGCGGAGCAGTTCCGCCTCCACCAGCGCGGGCTGGAAGCCCAGCGCCAGGACGATCTCATCGACGCCCGCCGCAGCAAGCATGCGCAGATGCCGCTCCAGCAGGGTGACCCCTTCAAAAGGCAACAGGCACTTCGGGAATTGTTCCCCGGGCTGTTGCTGCAGTCGCAGGCCAAGGCCCGCGGCCAGGATGATTGCTCGCATTCGTTCTCCGCACCCATGCAAATCAGACAGTATCAATCGGTGGCCTGCGGACTTGCCGCACGCCGCCGCTGGAAATTTCGTTCATTCAAATGCAAATACAGCAGCCCGGGCGCACCGAGCCCGATCTCGCGGGCCCGCTTGGCCAGCGACAGCGCCAGCGCCGCCTCGGGGGGCAGGCCCACGATGGGCGCCAGCAGCAGGTAACCGCCTTCCTGCGCGCCGAGCGAGCCCGGGATCGCAAAGGCCGCGCCGCGGATGGCCTGCCCTACGCTCTCCAGCAGCAGGGCGTCGAGCCAGCTGACCGGATGGCCGAGAAAATGCAGGGCCAGCCAGACTTCGCCGGTGCCGACCAGCCAGCCGGCCAGGCTCAGCGAGAAGGTGGCCGCCACCTTGCCGCGGGCGCGGTACATGCCCTGCACGGCCGCGTCCACCGCGTCGGCGCGCATCGTCAGGCCGGACCAGTCGCGCTTGCCGAACACCTTCGACAGCAGGCGCAGCAGCCGGCCGAACAAACCCCGCCTCTGCATCGCGTAGAACACCGCGATGCACAGCGCCAGCACGGCGGTGACGACGAGGGCCGGCGTGCGGAAATCCGCCAGCGCGCCATGCGTGCCATATAAGCCAAAAAGCGCAAGGCCGATCAGCGCGAACACCATCTGCGCGAGCGCCTGCATGGTGGTGCTGACCGTGATGGCGGCGGCGGCGTCGCGCATGCGCGTGCCGCGCTGCGCGAGATAGCGCACCATCAGCACTGGGCCGCCGATCTGCCCGGCCGGCAGCAGGCTGTTCACCGACTCGCCCGCCCAGCGCGCCAGCAGCGCATCGCGCATGGTGCCGTTCGCGCCATGGCGATCGAACAGCACATAGATCGCGCCGGCATCCAGCACCAGCGGCACCAGGTGAAAGGCGGCGACCGCCACCAGTCCCCAGCCAGCGGACATCAGCGCCGACGCGACGGAGCCGAATCCCTGCCAGGCGAGCAGCGCGACAAAGAGTGCCGCGCCGATCGTCAGCAGCAACGTTGCGGCACGGCTCATGCGCGGGGTTTCCGGCGCGGCGCCAGCTTCCTGAATACCTGGCGGAAACCGAAATAGGCGATGGCGTCCTTCATATTGGAGATGAAGCGCAGCCATGGACGCATGCCCGGATCGGTGACGTACTCGAAGGTCAGCGACACCCGCATCTCGTTGGCGCCGAGCGGTGTAATGCGATGGCGCAGCTTGTCGCCGTCGAAGAACACCAGCCCGCCGGGAGTGGTCTGCACCGAGCCGGGCTCATCGGGCACCTGGGCGTCGCGCGTGTGCAGCTCGTAGTCGAGGCGGCAGGAAGATTCCTCGATCACGCCCAGCAGCAGGGTATAGCGGCGGCCGTCGTAATAGGAGGTGTCGTAGTGCCAGCCGATGTGGTCGCCCGGACGCGTGTAGTAATACAGCGCGTAGGCGTGCGGATCGCTGTCCGGCGATGGCAGCAGCTTGTCGCCGCACAGTTGCTCGAGCCAGCCGATCAGTGCCTTCGACCGGTACAGCTCGGCGATGAACGGCGCGCGCTCGTCGATGGTGTGGCGGCTGACGCTGCCGCCCTGCTTGTGGCCGGGCAGGTAGTTGCGGTTGATCTCGGGGATCAGCGCGCGGGCGCTGGCGACCAGCTGCGCGGTGACTTCCGGCGCCAGGAATTCTTCCAGGTGCAGGAAAGCGCCCTGGCGCCCGAAATCGGCGCGCAGCCGGCTGCTGTCGAGCTTGCCGATGCCGGCAGCGACGGCGGCATCGGCGTCGGGCAGCGCGGCGCCGGCCCGGAGGGCGGGCTTGGGGGAGGACCGGGCTGGAGAAGCGCCGGAAATCGCAGGAGCGGACGGGGCGTCCAGCGTGACGTCGTTGGTGCCTTGCTCGCTCATCGGGTTCCCCTGATTTTCGTGGAAGGCGCGGCCACGGCCTCGGCCTGCTGCACGCTGCGCATCACCCGCCAGTAGTCGATGATGACCCAGGCCGCGAACAGCGGCGCGCCGATCGACGCCGCCGTCAGGAACGGCGCGATGCCGCCGGTCAGGGTCACGAGCGGCAGCAGGTAGAGCACATCCTCGGTCTCGAAACCCCCGACCGATGCCTGCTTCGTTCCCGTCTTGCCGACGCGCGCCTCGATCCGCATGCGCAGGAAGAAGATCAGCGCCACCGCCACGCCCGCCAGGGCGCCTTGCAGCACAGGCGACAGCGCGCTCCCGGGAACCTTGCCCACGATGGCCACGCCCATGCCCACGAACAGCAGGACCGTGATCAGCGCATCGCTCGCCAGATCGTAAAAATGGCCGATCTTGCTCGTTTTCCCGCTGATTCTCGCCAGTTCGCCATCGGTGTGGTCGACAAAGTTGGACAGGACGATCAACAAGGCGCCGTAGTTGGTCCAGGCGAAACCGCCCCGCATCAGGCAGGCGACACCGCCAAGGCCGATCAGCAGCCTCAGCGTGGTCAGATGGTTTGGGGTGACCCAGGAGTGCTTGAGCGGGCGTACAAGCGCGCGCGCCAGGCGGGCATCCCAGGTGCGCGGAGCGGGCGGCTCGCCATGGGAATTCGTTGGATTCTTGTTCATCTGGAAATAAATCTGCCGGCAGGAATGCTGCGCAAGGCTGGCATACTAGCGCCAGTTCACGCACCTTGCATTCCGGGAGTTCAACTTGACGATCCGCCGCAGATGTGCGTCGGATGTGGCGCGGCAGACTGCATCGCAAATGGTAAGCGATGTGATTTGCAACCTTACTCGCGCGACGCCGGATTGACAAGTGTTGGCAGCCGGGCCAGCCCGGCCGGCGGCGCGGGGGCAGGCGGCAGTGCGCGTGACGTGGATGCACGGGCGCCGGCGGCTTGACTTCAAGGCCGGTTGAGACACGGCCCCTGCACCATCCCGGTGCAACCGGCACGGCTGCGCGCCTGGATACGCGGCACGCAAAGCGCTCGCTGTGCCAGCGCAGGAATGCGCTCGGGAAGGGTCGGTGGACTTCGCCGTGGCGGCGCCCGTCAGCGAGATGCTGGACAGCGACCTCAGTTTCGAGCCGCTGCTCACCCTTGAGACCATGCTTGCCTGCCGGCGGGGACACCCGCTGGAAAACGCCAACCGCTGGAACGAATTGCTTGAGTGCGAATGGCTGATGCTGCTGCCGCCCGGCAGCCAGCACACGCATTTCCTGCGGATGCTCCGTGAAAAAGGGCTCGCCGTGCCCAGGCGCATCGTCAAGGTCAATACCTTTTTGGGCACCGGAATGGCGTGCTCAAGGCGCGGTGCTGCTGGCGTTGGCAGGCGCCCTCGATGCGTCCTGCGCCGTTGCGCCGGCATCGCCCGCCGGTATGCCGGGGGCACTGGCAGAAGCCGAGGCAGCGGCCGGCGCGGCGCCGGACGCGGCGTCCGCAAGCCCGTGCTCCTGGGCCCCGGCCTGCACCGCCGGCACATCCGGCGGCGCGGGCGAAGCCGCCACGCCGGCATCAGGCGCTGGCTCCGGCGGCGGCAAGGGCCGCTCCGCGCGCCGTGGCGCGGGCGGGGCTTCGGGCTTCGGCGCCGGCCCGAACAAACGCTGGAACCAGCCGCGGATGGTCGCGGCCATCGCGTCCAGCATGCCGGTCTCCTTCTGCTCCGCAAAGCGAATGCTCGGGTCGATCACGCGGGAGCGGAGGGTGCGCTGGAAAAAGTCGCCCACCATGGGCAGCGCGCTGTGCGCACCCTGGCCCCAATAGTCGCTGCGCAGCGTCACCCGGCTGTCGTTGAAGCCAACCCAGGCGCCGGCCACCAGTTGCGGATGCATCAGGATGAACCAGCCGTCGGCGTTGTCCTGCGTGGTGCCCGTCTTGCCGGCCACGTCCGCACGGATGCCAAAGCGGGTACGGATGCTCACGCCCGTGCCCCGGTCGACCACGCCGCGCATGACGTCGAGCAGCGTCTGCACGGTGGCCACCGGCAACGCCTGCTCGGGCGAGGCGGGCCGGAAGGTCTCCAGCACTTCGCCCTTGCGGTCTTCGATACGCGTGACCATCATCGGCTCCAGGTAGGCCCCCTGGTTGGCGATGGTGCCGTAGGCCGAGACCATTTCCTTCAGCGTGACCGGGCTGGTGCCCAGCGCCAGCGAGGGCACCAGATCGAGCCGGCTTTGCCGCACGCCCATGGCGCGGGCCAGCTTGGCGACCTTGGCCGGGCCCACGCTCTGCATCAGTTGCGCGGTGATCGTGTTCTTGGAATACACCAGGCCGTCGCGCAGGCTCATGGCGCGCCCGCTGGGGGGGCCGTCGTCGGCGGGCCGCCAGACCTCGCCGCCGGTCATGGGGATTTCCACCGGACGGTCAATGAAGGTGTCGTCGGGGCTGGCGCCCTGCTGGAAGGCCGCGCCATAGACGAAGGGCTTGAACGTGGAGCCCGGCTGGCGCTGCGCCTGCTGGACATGGTCGAAGGCATCCTGGCTGAAATCGCGGCTGCCGACCCAGGCCTTGATCTCGCCGTTGCGCGGGTCCAGCGCCATGAAGCCGGCCTGGATCCGGGTCTTCGACTGGCGCAGCGCCTGCATGAAGGCATTGTCCGCCAGCAGTTGCTTCATCGCCGCTTCCGGGGTCAGCCCGGACTCGCGCGCCGACCGGTACTCCGGCGTTTCGCGCACGAAGGCCTGCACCAGATCCCGGTTGGCGGCCCAGCCCGAGCGCGGCGCCCACGCCGCATTGGCGATGGCCTGCAGCCGGTTGCCCTGCCGCGCCACAGCCTGGTTGGCCAGCACCTGCAGGCGCGAATCGATGGTGGTGCGCACCACCAGCCCGTCGGTGTAGATGTTGTAGTCGTTGCGGTCGGCCCAGGTAATCAGCCATTTGCGCAGCTGCTGCGCGAAGTGCGGCGCCGGGCCGGGCGGCTCGGTCTGCCGTTCGAAGTCGACGCGCAGCGGCCGTTTCTTCAGCGATTCGTACTTCGCCGGATCGAGCTTCTGGTATTTGACCATCTGCGCCAGCACGGTATTGCGCCGCTGCAAGGCGCGCTCCGGGTTGATGACCGGGTTGTAGTAGCTGTTGCCCTTGAGCATGCCGATCAGCGTGGCGCTTTCCAGCACGTCCAGCCGGTCGGCGGATTTGTCGAAGTAGGTGCGCGCCGCCATCTCGATGCCGTACGCGTTGTAAAGGAACGGTACGGTATTGAGGTAGGTCTCCAGGATCTCGTCCTTGGTGTACAGGGCCTCGATCTTCAGCGCGGTGATGGCTTCCTTCAGCTTGCGCGTAAGCGTGGGCGCGCGGCCGATTTCATCCGGGTAGAGATTGCGGGCAAGCTGCTGCGTGATGGTTGAGCCACCCTGGCGGTCGCCGGAAAACGTACGCAGCGCGGCCGAGCCCATGCGCCGCCAATCCAGGCCGAAGTGCTGGTAAAAGCGGTGATCTTCGGTGGCGATCAGCGCGGTCGTCACATTGGGCGAGATATCGGCCAGTTTGACCCAGTCGCGGTTGGCCCATTTGAACACCGCCAGTTCCTTGCCATCCGCCGTCAACACCTGGGCGGGCTGGTCCAGCTTGGCCTTGCGGATATCCCGGATGCCCGGGGTGAACGGAATCAGGACCAGTACATAAAGCAGGAACAGGACCGGCACCGCAGCAACCGCCTTGACGACACCGCGGCGCGTGGGGCGCCGCAGGCGGGCCACCCGGCCGGCGGCGAGGGCTTTGATCTGGGCCAGATTCATGAGATTCCGGGGCAACGCGCTGGCTCACCGTCAATGGAAAGGCCTGCATCCTACCAAAATCGCTGCCGGCACCCCGGCCATCGGCCCCCGGCGCCGGAGACGCGGGCCGGTTCCATAGCGCCAGCCGGCTCAGTCGAAGCGATGCTCGACCAACACCAGGCTTTCATCCAGGCGCTCGTATTTGGAAGCAAAGCTCGCGTCGAACCGCACTACGCGCCGCAGTTCCGGGGCATACCATGCCACCGCCTGATAGGGCACCGAACTCCCGGCACCGCTGGAAAAGCCGTAGAAAGGCCGCAGCACATAGCCCTTGTAGGCCAGGCGCAGCACGCGGAAGCTGCCGGCGGGCAAGGTCATGGTGGACTCGCCGGTGGCCTCGCCGGTGAGTTCCGTGTTCAAGCCGCTGCCGGCCTGCTTGTAGCTGTACTTCCACTGCGCGCCCACCTTGACATCTTCCGGCACCCAGCCGCGCGGCGGCGACACCGATTCGAACTCACCGCCGCCGGGCGTATTGATCCGCTCGATACGGCCGTCACGCGTCTCGATGCGCGCGCCCTGGTTGAACGTCACGCGGTCCGCCTCGACCCGGTCGACACGGTAGACCACGTCGCGCCGCTTGCCGGTCAGTTTGTCGGTCAGCTCGTAGCGCCAGACCTCCCCCACACGGGGCGATACATTGCCGGCATCCGCCGTGCCCGGCGCAGCCGGCGAGCCTGCCGGAGCGGCCGAGGCCCTGGCAGCCGGCGCGGCAGACCGGTACTCGGCCATCGCGGCCGCGCCCCGCTCCTTCACCGCGGCGATCCAGCCGGCGGGCAGGGCTTTCAGCAGCTTCTCGCCAGGCGCGCGCCGGGCAGAAAGAATGCCGACGAGCCGGCCCGTTTCATCGAAGAGACCGCCACCGCTGGCTGCCGGCGGAAGATCAGCCGTAATCTCGATGCGGTCCAGCTTGCCATCCGCGCCGGCACGCAGACCGGCTACGCTTCCTTCCAGCACCACCACGCCGGAAGCGTCCGGGCTGGCCGCGGCCAGCACCTTCTGGCCAAAGGATGGCGCCGCGGCAGGCGACAAGCCGACGGGCGGCGCGTTGAAGTTCGACACACGCAACAGGCACAGGTCGCGCTGCACGTCGGGGGCTTCCAGCGTTGCGTCATAGCTTACGTTGTCGCGCCGCACGGTAATCCCGCGCGCGCCGGCCAGCACGTGGCAGGCGGTGACCAATTGCCCGGGGCCGATCACCACGGCCGAGCCGGACGACAGCGGCGCATTGTTTGCACCCAAGGCCCTGACGGCGTAGATGCTGGGGGTGAGCTTGGCTAGCAGTTGCGGGGTATCGAGCGCATGGGCGCTGGTGTTGGCCAAGGCAAGAAGTACAGGAATGACAAACTGGGCGGAATAGCGCATGGGTTGCAATGACGTTGTCTTACGCTCGAAGGGGGGCTGTCCCGCGCGTGGAGCAGGTAGCCGGCTTTCGGCAAATCGGTGAGGTGGCAGGCAGCGGAGCCGAAATCCGGGCGCGCAATGCGGGCGCGGGATTTCAGCGTGGCTGCAGAAGGTAGCGCAGGTCGTCCATCTGCACCGCTGCGGCACCGGTGGACGGCGTCCCGCGCGCGGCAACGGCATCCACCGGTGCCTGCACGGGCGCGGGCGCAGACGCAGCGGCCATAGCGGCCGTTTGGCGTTGGGCCTGGCCGGTAGCGGCCGCCATCGCCGGGACTGGCCACTCGCCTGTGTAGGAAAGCGAGGCCATTTCGCCCCGGGCGTTGGCCTCATCCTCCTCGCTCAGTTGCAGGCGGCCCGCCAGGACGCCAAAGGTAATCGAACTGCGCAGGTACCTGGTTTCGCCGGCCGCCAGCTTGAAGTGACGCGTGGTCTCGACCTCCGTGGTGCCGGCGGCGACATAGCTGCCCGGCTTGCGGTCCGCGTAGAAGAAACCACCGGGCCGGCTGCGTCCGACAACCTCCTCGTCGATGCGCAGTTCGGGCTGGATGGCCGCGCCTATCGGCGACGACGAGCGAAAGAAGAAAACCCGCCCTTCGTCCGCGCGCAAGGGCGGCATTGTTTGCGCTACTTCCTGGAAGGACGGCCCGGTGGCACACCCCGACGCCAATAACGAAGCCGCAATGCCGGCCATCAAGACACCCGTGAATCTCATCCCTGTACCCGTTCCTGGTAGTGGTTTTTTTCGCTATGACTTCTTGCGTGGCCGTATTCTGCAATGGCCGGCACCTTAGAACAAGGCTTTGTCGCGCCGACCATGCCGGGTCACCGGGTTGTCCCCGACGGTCGCGCGCACCTTGCCGCGCCCGGGAATCATGGCAGCACGCATCGCAGGGGATTGCCGGCCGGCGTGGAATCCACTAACCTCTGACTCATGCCGCGCTCGCAAAACCCGTCGATTATTCGCACCATCCCTGAGATGGTGGGTTAGCGCGCGTGGTCTGAACACACAAAGCAACCCGCCCCACGAGGCGGGTTTCTTGTTTCCGCCTCCCGGGGAGCTTTCCGCCAAGGAGAAGGAAATGCAGCCACACGAATCCGAACGATCCGCCCCCCATGCCGCCGCGCCCACCATCATGGAGCCGGCCATGCTCCATCTGGTTTGCGGAAAGATCGGCTCCGGAAAATCCACGCTGGCAAAGCAGCTCGCGGTCCGCCCAGGGACCGTCCTGATCTGCGAGGACGACTGGCTGTCGCGCCTGTATCCGGGAGAGCTCCGCGAGCTTGCCGACTATGTCCGCTGCACCGGCAGGCTCCGCGGCGCAATGGCGGGCCATATCGACGCGCTGCTGCGGGCGGGCTTGTCCGTCGTGCTGGACTTCCCCTCCAACACGCCAGCCAGCAGAAGCTGGGCCCGGGCGGTGTTCGAGAAGGCCGGCGCGGCGCATCGGCTCCACTATCTCGATGCGCCGGATGCCGTGTGCAAGGCGCGCCTGCGCGCCCGCAATGCCGGCGGCACGCATCCGTTCGAAACCACCGACGCGCAGTTCGATGAAATCACGCGCTATTTTGTCGCGCCGTCCGCAGAGGAAGGCTTCAACGTGATGCGGCATGAAGTGGCGTAAGGCAGCATAAAGCGGCATGGCGCGGCCGATACCGGGCTCCATGCCGCGGCCCGAGGCGATCGTCTTGCCGGAGCAGGAAGCGGCTTCCTGCTCCGCCTGAACCTGCCCGAAGTGCCAGTCGCTACACACGCCCCAATCATTCAAAATAATTCAATAAGCCATTGCGATAATCGCCGCCAACGGCATCTGCAGACGCCTAGACTTGCTTCACCGGCCAAGCAATCACCCACGCAGCGCGATGCAGGCCACATTCAAATATCCGCAACTTTCTTGAGGCCCTGAATCATGAATCCCAACGCTACCCAAGTCGCCATCGTCTACCACAGCGGCTACGGCCATACCGCCAGGCAAGCCGAGGCCGTCGCCCGCGGCGCCGCCGGCGTCGAAGGCGTGGAAAGCCTGCTGATCAGCGTCGACGACATCGACCAGCACTGGGACACGCTGGAAAACGTGGACGGCATCGTCTTCGGCGCGCCCACCTACATGGGCAGCGCATCGGCGCAGTTCAAAGGATTCATGGATGCCACCTCGCGCAATGTCTTCGCCAAGGGCGGCAAGTGGGCCAACAAGGTCGCCGCGGGATTCACCAACTCGGCGTCGCGCTCGGGCGACAAGCTGGCCACGCTGCAGCAGATCGCGATCTTCGCCGCGCAGCATGGCATGCACTGGGTGAACCTGGGCCTGCCCCCGGGCCACAACAACTCCAAGTCGACCGAAGACTCGCTGAACCGCCACGGCTTCTTCCTGGGCGCGGCGGCACAATCGAACGCCGACGAGAGCGCCGACGTGGTGCCGCCGCTGGCCGACCTGCGCACCGCCGAGCACCTGGGCGCCCGCGTGGCGGAAGTGGCGCAGCAACTGGCCGCAGGGCGCCAGGCGCTGGCGTCGCTGAAGAAGGCGGCCTGAGGCCGGCTGGCCTGTGAACGGGCCGCCCCGGTCCGGGGCGCACCGCAATGACGCAGCCGTTGCCGGCCAATCCCGGCAACGGCTGCCGCGCTTGCAGCTCAGCGCACGAGAAAGCCCGCCCCGACCGGGTCGGTCCGGTCGATCATCCAGCGCGCCGTGCCCAGGATGCTGGCCGTACCCTTGACGGTCGGGCGCACCGCGCGTGTCCCGTTGAGATCCACTTCGCCCAGCAGGCAGCCCTCGAAGGTACCGCTGCCCAGCAGCCCTTCGGACCGGATGGGCTGGTTGAGACCCAGCTTCCCGCGTGCCTCGAACATCGCCATCATGGCGCTGGTGCCGGTGCCACCGGGCGAGCGGTCGAGCTGTCCCGCACTGAACACGTGAACGTTCTTGTAGAAGGCGCCCTCGATGGTGGGCTGGTGCCAGAAGGTGATGAAGTTCAGGTTGTTGATATGCGCTTCGGTCGGATGCTGGATGCGCATCTGCTGCTTGATCTGGTCGCGCACCAGCAGGCCGAGCCGCGACAGCTCGCTGCCGTTGTCCGGCGAAATGCGCAGCGCACAATCGCTCAGGTCCACGATGCCGAAATAGTTGCCGCCCCATACCAGGTCGGCCTGGAGATCGCCATAGCCGGGCAGGTGCACCGGGATATCGCGCGCGGCAACGTAGGCCGGCACGTTTTCGAAGCGGGTCCACAGGACGTTGTCGCCTTCGGACGCCACCTCGGACACCACCAGGCCCGCGGTGGTCTCGAAACGGATGCGCGTCATGCCGTTGCTGCCGCGCGGCACCAGGCCCAGGGCCACCATCGCCATGCTCACGGCAATGGTGCCGTGGCCGCACATATGCGAATACTCGGTGCCGTCGATGTAGATCAGGCCGGCGTCGTATTCCGGGCTGGACGGCGGCGTGAGGAACACGCCGAACATGTCCTTGTGGCCGCGCGGCTCGCGCATCAGCGCCATGCGCAGCCAGTCGTAGTGCTGCTCGAGGAAGGCGCGCTTTTCCAGGATGGTGGAGCCGGGCGGATAGGGAATCCCGCTGTGCACGATGCAAAGCGGCTCGCCTTCGGTGTGGGTATAGATGACGTCGAACGCGTCTTGCTTGCGCATGGCTGGAGCTCCTTGCTCGAGGGTTTCGCAGTGGGTTGCGGAGGGGGTCATTTGCGGTCGGACAGCATGTCCAGGCCGATGGTCAAATCCAGGATCGCGATGGCCGCCACGGCCACCAGGATGGTCGCGCCCGAGACCGCGGCAATGGTCGGGTCGACGGTGTATTGCACGTAGTTGAAGAGCTTGACGGGAATCGTGTTGAGGTCCGCGGTGGTGTTGAAGATGGACAGCTCGACGTTGATCCACGAGGAAATGAAGGCAAAGATGGCGCCAGTGACGATGCCCGGGCGAATCTGCGGCAGCACGACCAGGAAGAACGTGGTCCACGGATTGGCGCCGAGATCGTAGGACGCTTCTTCCAGCGCGCGTTGCTCCGGCGTCATCAGCGAAAGAGTCGATCTCAGCACGAAGGGCGCGACGATGACGGTGTGCCCGATCAGCAATGACAGGAAGCTGCGCGTGAGGCCGAAATAGCCGCCGAACTGCAGCAAGGCCGCGCCCAGCACGATGTGCGGCAACACCAGCGGTGACATCAGCACCGCCGAGACGGCGCGCTTGCCGGGAAAGGCATAGCGCCCGAGCGCCAGTGCCGCGGGCACGGTCAGCGCCAGCGCCCCGAGCGTGGCCGCCAGCGCGAGCGCCGTGCTGGTCGAGAACGCCGAGACATAGCTCGGGTCGGCCAGCATCGCACCGTACCACCGCAGCGTCCAGCCTTGCGGGGGAAAGGCAAGGAAGGACGACGCCGTGAGCGAGCTGCCCAGGATGACCGCCAGCGGCAGCACCAGGTAGCCGAGCACGGCCCACGACACCAGCCGGATGAGAAGCCTGGCGATCATCGCGCACCTCCACGCATCTCCCCGGCGCGGCCGGCAAGCGCGACCATGGCGAGGGTGAAGACCAGCAGGACGATGCTGAGCGCACCGCCGTAGTGGATATCGAAGGTGGAACTGTATTGCTGGAAGATCAGCATGGAGAGCACCGAAATGCGGCCGCCCGACAGCAGTGCCGGCGTGACGTACGCGCTGACCGCCAGCGTGAAGACCATGATCGCGCCGGCCACCACACCCGGCAGCGTGAGCGGAAAAGTGACGTGGCGGAAGGTCGCGGCCGGGCTTGCACCGAGATCCGCCGAAGCCTGCTCGCAGCCGGGATCAACCCGCGCCAGCGCATTGCCCACCGCAAGCACCACGAACGGCAGCAGCACATAGACCATGCCGATCGTGATGCCCAGCTCCGTGCCCAGAAACCGTACCGGACGCTCCATCAGGCCCGTCGCCAGCAGGCTCTGGTTGACCAGTCCGTTGCGCCCGAGCAGCACCATCCAGCCGAACGAGCGCACGATATTGCTGGTGAACATCGGCACCACCAGCAGGATCACGCATACCCGGCGCCAGGCGCGCCAGCGCACCATGCGCACCAGATACCACGCCAGCGGATAGCCAAGGGCCACGCAGGCCAGCGTGGTCACGCAGGCAATGCGGAAGGTGACGAGGATCACGTCCCAGTGGTACCGGTCGGCCAGCACGCGCACATAGCTGGCCAGCGTCCAGCCGTGGCTTTCGCCGCCGGTAAGGCTGGCGGTCAGCACCACGGCCAGGGGCGCCAGGAAGAATGCCGCGAAAAACGCCAGCGGCGCCGCCAGCATCAGCCCGAGCGCCGTAAAGGGCTGCCTCATGCCGGCTCTCCGATCAGATGCAGGTGCGCGGGATGAAAGCCGAGCCGCACCTCGCAGCCTGGCCGCAGGCCTGCGGCGGGCAAGCCCGCGGTGCGCGCCACCATGACATGCCCGTCCACATCGGCGCGGATCATGGTGTGGCTGCCCACGCTGGCGATATCCGCCAGCACGCCGGGCCAGGCGCACAGCCGCGCATCGGCCGCGGCGGCGGCATCCAGCACCTGCAGATGCTCGGGACGCAGTACCGCCACGCCGCGCGGCGCCATGCCCGGCTGCACGGCGGGCACGGTGCGCCCGGCCACGGCCAGCCGGATTTCCTGGCTGCCGGAAGCCTCGTAGCCGATCAGGTTGGCGTCGCCGATGAATTCGGCGACGAAGCGCGTCGCGGGCGAGCGGTAGATCTCGGTGCCGGCGCCGATCTGCTCGATGCGCCCTGCGTGCATGACCACGATGCGGTCGGCCATGGTCATGGCTTCTTCCTGGTCATGCGTGACGAACACGAATGCAATGCCCAGCTTTTCCTGCAACTGTTTGAGTTCAAGCTGCATGTGCTTGCGCAGCTTCATGTCCAGCGCGGAGAGCGGCTCGTCGAGCAGCAGCAGCTTGGGCCGGTTGACGATGGCGCGCGCCAGCGCCACGCGCTGCTGCTGCCCGCCGGACATCTCGCGCGGATAGCGCTCGCCCAGCGCGGCCAGGCCCACCATCTCCAGGGCCTGCATGGCGCGCGCTCGCGCCTCGGCGCGCGGTGCGCCCTGCCGGCGCGGACCGTAGGCCACGTTCTCCAGCACGCTCATGTGCGGAAACAGCGCGTAGTTCTGGAACACCGTGTTGAGCGGACGCCGGTAGGGCGGCAGGCGCGTGACGTCCTGGCCCTCGATCAGGATGCGCCCGCTGTCCGGCGCCAGGAAACCTGCGATGGCGCGCAGCAGCGTGGTCTTGCCGCAGCCGCTGGGGCCCAGCAGGGCGACGAACTCGCCTTGCCGGATGTCCAGGCGGATATGGTCCAGCGCCGTATAGGCGCCGAAGCGCTTGCAGACGGCATCGATGCTCAGGAGAACTGACATCACTCGCTCCTCGCCCTAGCGCTTGCGCGCGACCTGCCGGTTCCACGCATCCGTGATCTCCGCGCGCCGCGCGTTGATCACGCTCCAGTCGAACAGGCTCAGGCTGTCCACCGAGCCGTTCACACCCCACGGCAGCTTGCGCGCCACGTCGGCCGGCACCTTGACGCCCTGCACGGCCGGCCCGAGATAGAGCTTGGTGGCCAGGCAGGTGGCCGCTTGTGGCGTCAGCGCCGTGTCGATGAACTTCTCGGCCGCGAGCCTGTTGCGCGAGCCCTTGACCAGGTGCAGGCGCGCATCGGTTGCCCACGCCCCTTCCTTGGGCACCACGAATCCGATGGGCACGCCCTTGTCGATGAGATCCCACGCACCCACGTTGAAATGCGCGCCGATCACGGCCTCGCCGCTCTGGAAGGCATTGGTGGCCGCGCCCGAGCTGTCGAAGAACAAGGCGGTATCCAGCGCGGCCAGCCTGGCGTAGACCGGGGCCAGGTTCGCCGGGTCCACACCCCACACCTTCGCCATGAACATCACGAACGGCACGCCGGAGGAGTTGGCCGGCGACGGCACCGCCACCGCGCCGGCGTACTCCGGCTTCCACATGTCCTTCCAGCTGGTGGGGGCCTGCCTGACTTCCTTGGTGCTGTAGGTCAGGCCCAGCGAGTAGTAGCCGGAGCCCACGGCATAGCTGATGCCACCGCTGCGGTAGATGGCCTTGGGCATCACGTTCTTCAGGTTGGGGATCGCCGCGGGATCGAGGTTGTCCACCACGCCGGCCTGATAAGCCAGTTCGCTGATGCCGCCGTCCATCCAGGCAACGTCGATGGCGGGGGCGGCCTTTTGCTGCTGCAGCTTGGCCAGGGTCGTGGTGGAGGTGCCGATTTCCGGCGTCACGGCGATCCCGGTGGCTTTGGTGAACGGCTCCGCCACGCAGCTGCGGAACGCATCGCCCCAGTTGCCGCCGTACATGGCGACGGTCAGTTTTGCCGGCTGCGCGGCCGCGCCCGGCGACCATGCGGCGACGCTTACTGCTGCGGCAACCGCAAGCGCGGTCCTGATGGTGCAGTGTGTCTCGGATCCCATGTCGTTCCCCTGAAAGATGCTGGCGTTGCAACCACAGCTGCATGTTGCTCGCGGGCAGCCGTCCCAGGCTTGCAGGCTGTGGTCATAAAGTTGAATAATTGCGTCATGCCAATCCCGCCCCCAGCCGGCACCGGCCCGCGCGAACCGGATATGCCCGCCTCCGTCGAGGAAAGGGGTAAACCCGAACTGAGCGTCGGCTTCGTGCTCTTGCACCAGTTCACGCTCGCGGCATTCTCCGGGCTGATCGATGTACTGCGCCTGGCCGCCGACCACGGCGGACGCAGCCGCCAGATCCACACCGGCTGGCGTGTCATGAGCATGGACGGCATGCCGCGCACCTCGAGCGCCGGCGTGACCGTGCAGGTGAACAGCGGCCTGTGCGCCGATCCGGGCGAGTTCGATTACGTGGCCGTATGCGGCGGCAACGACTATCCCAACACCTATATGCCGCCGGCGCTGCGCGACTGGCTGCGGCTGGCGGCCGCCAGCCGGGTGCGCATGCTGGGCATCTGCACCGGCACATTCGCGCTGGCGCAGGCCGACCTGCTGGGATCGCGTTCCGTTTGCGTGCACTGGAACGTGCTCGACGCCTTTCGCGAGCGCTATCCGCGCACGCGCGCCGTGGTGGACCATCTGTTTGTCGACGAAGGCGACCTGATCACCTGTGCAGGCTCGACCGCGGCGATCGACCTCGGCCTGTATCTCGTAGCCCGCCATTGCGGCAGGGAGAAAACCCAGCAGGCGGTACGCCACATGATGCTGCAGGGCATGCGGCCGGCCAAGCTGCCGCAGGCGCATTTCTACGCGGACCTGGCGGACATCAAGGACATCCGCGTGCGCCAGGCCGCCCACTACATCGAGCAGCGCATCGACAACCCGCCCTCGCTGGACGCCGTCGCCCGCTACGTGGGCGTGGGACGGCGGCAACTGGAGCGCGCCTTCCACGAGGCGATCGGCGTCTCGCCAATGGCGTTCCAGCGCTCGCTGCGGCTCGAATACGGCAGCTGGCTCCTGAAGAACAATCCATCCAGCATCACGCAGATCGCCCTGGACTGCGGCTTCGCCGATGGCGCCCATTTTTCGCGTGATTTCCGCGCCCGTTTCGGCGTCTCGCCCCGGCAGTTCCAGCAGCAACGGCAAGACTGCGTCGAGACCCCGGCGGCGCGCGTTCAGCCGGGTGCATGAAACGGCGCCGGCCGGATTCATCGCCACGCTTCGAATCCGGCACGCATGCACACCCTACCCTCCACCCTCACCACCGGCTGTCCAAACGCGCGGCGCGCCAGATGCGCCAGTGCGTCCGGCAACGGGTCGAACGCATGGACCGAATCGATCATCGGCTAAAGATACGTGTCGATTCCAGCCGTCCCGATTCGTCGTAGTATCAGAGCCGCCCGTCGAGCCTGGATCGACTTCGGGGTATGCGGCTTCAACAACCGACTCAAGGAGTGACGACGATGCGTGTCATGGTGATGGTGAAGGCTACGAGCCAATCGGAGGCCGGCAAGATGCCCGGCACGGAACTGCTTGCCGCGATGGGCAAGTTCAACGAAGAACTCGTCAAGGCAGGCGTGATGCTTGCGGGCGAGGGCCTGCACCCGAGCGCCAGGGGCAAACGGGTGCGCTTCTCGGGCAGCCAGCGAACCGTGGTAGACGGGCCGTTCACGGAGACCAAGGAACTCGTCGCCGGGTTCTGGCTGTGGCAGGTCAAGTCGATGGAGGAGGCCGTCGAATGGGTCCGGCGCTGCCCCAACCCCATGGAAGGCGACGCCGAGATCGAAATTCGCCCGCTGTTCGAGACCGCCGATTTCGGCGACGAACTCACACCCGAGTTGCGGGCCCAGGAAGAGCGCCTGCGCGCCGAGGTCGAAAGCCTGGGGAAAAAGCAGGGCTGATGCGAGCGCGGGTGAGGCGGCGGCGATCGAGAGCCGATGGGCCGACCCGCGCACAGGCCGGGCATCATGATTGCCCGGCGCATGGAAGATCACACCGGGGACGACAAGTCCCACATGGCAGCAACGGGCGGACAAGCATCGCTTTCCGCCCCCGCCATTTCGCCGTTACCGGCCGATCACACCAGCCTCAGGCATTGCCGCGGCGTGCATCGAGGCTGAAGCGGCCGGCGCCATAGACAACGATCTGCAGCAATCCGCCAGCCATCGCGATGTTCTTGAAGAAGTGGATGAACTGGTTCTGGTCGGCCAGGTGGGAGTGGAACGCCAGCGCGGTGGCTACGCTAAAGACGGCCAGAACGGCGGCCACGGCGCGGGTGCGATAGCCCAGCACCAGGGCCAGGCCGCCCACGACCTCCACCACGATGGCGATCGCCAGCGCCACCTGCGGGAGCGGCAATCCCACCGACTGGATATAGCCGATCATGGCCGCCGGCGCGGCCAGCTTGGATGCACCGGACAGCAGGAAGATGGCGCTGACCAGCACACGGCCGAGCAGTGCCAGACCCGCCGCGGCGGCGGAGTCGGCGTTGTCAAGGGGACGGGACTGGGCATTGAGTTGAGCAGCTTGGGACATGACGATTCTCCATTCGGTGCGGCCGCGCCACCATGGCGGACCGGTTGCTTCGAGGCCCGTATGCGAGATATGCGGACCTGGCTGTTCAGGCTGTTACGCCGCGTTGCATTGCGTCGCACAACCGATGGAGGAACTGTAGGCGCGTTTCCATGATCTCGAAACTGGGATAATATGAATCGAAACGTTCGATAAAATCGATAAGATGATCAACCCCGGCACCCCCACGCTAGATCAGCTGAAAGTCTTCCTGACCGTGGTGGATGTCGGCAGCTTCGCCGGGGCGGCGCGCAAGCTGAGCCGGGCGACCTCGGTCATCAGCTACACCATCGCCAACCTGGAGAACCAGCTCGGGGTAGCGCTGTTCGACCGCAAGACCACGAAAAAGCCGCAGCTGACCGAGGCCGGCCGCACCGTGCTGGCGGAGGCGCGCACGATCTACAACGGCGTCGACGGGCTGCGCGCGAAAGTCAGAGGGTTGCTGCAAGGCCTGGAAGCGGAGATTCACCTGGTGCTGGACGTGATGCTGCCCGCCGCGCGCGTGGTCGACGCCCTGAAGGCATTCCGCGAAGCCTTCCCGACGGTGTCGCTTCACCTGCACATGGAGGCGCTCGGCGCGGTGACGCAGCTGGTGCTGGACCGCGCGGCCACGATTGGCGTCAGCGGGCCGCCGAGCGAAGGCGTGGCCGGCATCGAACGCATTGCCATCGGCAGCGTGCCGCTGCGGCCGGTGGCGGCGCCGGACCATCCGCTGGCCCAGGGCGGCCGGAACCCGCCAGGCGCGGGACGCCATCACGTGCAGCTGGTGCTGTCCGATCGTTCCGCGCTCACGCGCGGCGTGGACTTCGCCGTGGTCAGCCCGCACACGTGGCGCCTGGCCGATCTTGGCGCCAAGCATATGCTGCTGCGCGAGAGCATCGGCTGGGGCAATATGCCGGTGCCGATGGTGCAGGAAGATCTCGATAGCGGCCGCCTGGTGCTGCTCGACCTGCCCGACCACCAGGGCATCCCCTACCCCTTCCACGCGATCTACCGCACCGATACGCCGCCCGGCCCTGCCGCCGCCTGGCTGATCGCCCGCTTCGCCGCGCAGGCTGGCGGCTGAGCGCATTGCTTGCGCCGGGTTTCCGGAGCGGGGCATGCGCATGCGCGCACTCGATTCATCGCGTTTGTGCCGGGCCGCTCCGGTCTTGCCACGATCAGCACGTCACCGGGTTCGCGCCGATCCACCAGACGGTGCGGAACCGGACGAAAACGCTTCCCGACGCGACTGCAGCATCATCAGCACGGCGAGCAGGATGGTCGCCAACAGGAGTCCGCCGTCAAAAAGATAGAGGGTCGAACGTACGCCAACCTGATCCGCCAGCGCGCCGCTCGCGATGACCGGCACGCTGAAGCCGAAATACGCAAAAAGGAAATAGCCGGAACTTGCCCGTGCCCGGTTGGCGTTGGTCGACGAGGCCGAAATCGCGGCGAGGCCTGCCAGATAGGTAAAACCATAGCAAGCCGAGCCCGTGAGCATTGCGCCGGACAGCAGCAGCGGCAACGACGACCAGACCACCCCCGCGACCAATACCGTAAAGCCGATCGGTACCAGCAGCATGCCAAGGCGCAGCGACCGCGGAGGCGATAGCTTGCGCGCCAGGGGCTGAACAACGAGCCCGGTTGAAATCACGAAGAACGTGGAGAATCCCGTCCATACCTCATGTCCATGCGACGCGAGCGCGGCCGGCACGAGCGCAATCACAACTCCGACTGCCGACCATGCAATGAGGATTGCGAGGCTATAGGCGAACGCCTCACGGGGAAAGACAGGCGTGCGAAGCCATGCTGACGAGCGCGTGAACGCCGGCTCGCCGATCCTGCCGAGCAGGGTCAGCCCACAAGCCGCAAGGAATAGATACGCACCATACGTCGCGGGTGTCTCCTGGGACGGAACCGCCAATATGCAGAGGCCGGTCGCAAGCGCTCCGCAACCGAAGCCCAGGGACGTGGCCGCAGCGACGATGCGGGCAGCGCGGGCGGTCGCGTCTGGCCGGGGTCCGATCAATTCGACCAGGAACTGCGTTCCGCTCCCGGCCATCAGTCCCGTCGCGATGCCGCACAAGCCTCGTGCGGCCGCGACCGCTTCGAGCCGAGGCCAGATCATTGGCAAGGAGGTGGCCGTGGCGGTGAGCAGCAGCGCAGCGATCAGAGGCCATTTCCGCCCCACGCGGTCCGATAGCCCGCCAAGGAAAATCAGTGTGGGCACCAGGCCGGCCACGTAGCAGGCGAAAGCCAGCGTTAGCGCGCCGGTGCCCATTTGACTTGCCCGCGCATAGGTTGCGTAGAGCGGCGCCTGCAGATTCACTGCGCCGGTGATAAGGAAAAGCGTCAATGCCACCACCCGGACGGGCCATGCGCCGAGCTTCGCGGCGGGAGCGGATACAGAGTCACCCATGAGGTTCGTTGTTGATGATCGACGGAGGGGGTATTGGAGGGAGTATTGCCATTCCCTGTTATTAGTGCAATGATTTAATTGCACTAATATCAATCCGAGAATATATGGCTGCTCCCGCCCGATACCGGGAACACGTCGAAAGACTTGCGGCGCTCATCCAGGATGGCTCACTCCCCGCCGGCAGCCGTCTGATGCCGCACCGCGACTATGCGGACGAGCACGGCATCGCCGCGGCGACCGTCGCGCGGGTCTATAGCGCGCTCATTGAACGTGGCCTGGCGATCGGCGAAGTCGGCCGGGGCACCTTCGTCCGCACGCTCGAAACGCAGGTCGCGGCCGAGTTCTCGCAAACCAGCGAGCGTGAACCCGGCTTGGTCGACCTGGCGTTCAACTACCCTGTCCTGCCGGAGCAGGCGGCACAGTTGCGCCATGCGCTGCGTGCTTTGTCGGACAAGGGGGACCTGTCGGCGCTTCTCGACTATCACCCGCATCCGGGACGCCGCGAGGACAGGGAGGCAGCGGCAAGCTGGTTTTCCATCGACGGCGCCCCAATCGCCGCCGCGGACATCATGGTTTGCGGAGGAAGCCAGCATGCGCTCAGTGTTGTCCTGGCAGCGCTGGTCACGGCGCGCGACCTGGTCGCCGTCGAATCCCTGACCTACCCCGGCTTCAAGAGTGCGGCGAAGCTATTGGGCATCCCCTTGGCCGGCGTGCAGATGGACGCCGCCGGCATCGTGCCGGAGTCGCTCGATGCCGTCTGCCGGAAGCATGCAGGCCGAGTCCGCCTGGTCTACACGATGCCCACGGTTCACAACCCCACGGGTGCGGTGATGCCGCTTGAGCGGAGGCTCGCTTTGATCGAGGTTGCGCGGCGTCACGGCTTGCTGCTGGTCGACGACAGCGTGTACGGCTTTCTCGAAGCTTCGCCGCCGCCGTCGCTGCGCAGCCTGGCGCCGGATTGCGTGATCGAAATCCATAGCCTGTCGAAAAGTGCCGCGCCAGGGCTGCGGGTGGGCTACATGGTCGCGCCGGAACGGGTTCGGCAACGGCTGCATGAGGGGCTTCGCGCCACGATGTGGTCTGCGAGCGCCATTGCCGTGGCACTCGCCACCGCCTGGATGCGGGATGGCACGCTAGGGAACTGGATCGTGGCGAAACGCCAGGAAGCAAGGTTGCGCCAGGACCTCGCGAGAAGGATTCTGGGGTCGTGGCCCGTCACGGCGCATCCCGCCAGCTTCCATCTGTTGCTTGATCTTCCCAAATACTGGAGACCGGATGACCTCGTTTTCGCGTTGGCGCGACGCGGCGTGCATATCACGCCTTTGTCGGCGTTTGCGGCGCCAAACGTCCCGGTGAGCCGTACGGTGAGAATCGCGATGGCGGCGCCTGCGACCATTCGTCAACTCGAGTTGGGACTGCAAACCGTGGCTGAGACGTTGAACGGTCCGCCCTTTGCACGGCAATAGCGCGTGAAGGGCGACTCAGTTCGCTACTCCCGAGAAATCGATGGAAACTGCATGGCTTGCCGCCGCCCCGGCGCCGCAGGCGGATACCAGCCGTCAGGGCCTGGCCAGCAGCCTGATCAGCGCTTCGGTCTCGTCCGCGCAGGCCTTGGCCGCGCGCAGCTCGGCGCTGCGGTAGAGCCGGATCACTTCCTCGCCGACCGGTGTCAGCACGGTGCCGCCGCCCTGCGCGCCGCCATGTTCGGAATCGACGGCCGGCTGCTGCAGGGACCGGTTGATTTCGTTGAGCAGGTCCCAGGCGCGCTTGTAGGACATTTCCAGGCGCTTGGCCGCGGCGGAAATGGAGCCGCATTCCCGGATCGCCTCCAGCAGCGCGACCTTGCCGGGTCCAATGGCAATCGTCCCGCCGAGCATGATGCGCATGCGGAAAAGCGCCTGCGGCGTGTCCGGGCTGACCGAGGTTCGTGAGCGAGCAAGTTTGACCATGGCGGCATGGTACCTCGGCCGGCCGCACTCAAGGAATAGGCGAACGATCCGGACAGCCGATAGCCCGATGGCCCCCTGAAGGAAAGGATTGCGCAATCGTTATATTTTGTTGAATATATCGATTTCAGAAAAACCAGATACAAGACATCCAATGCATCCAATGGGGGAGATCCACATGTTCATCCATATGATCAAGCTGAAGCGCCCGCTGTCCGCGTGCCTCGGTGCTGCCTTCGTACCGCTGCTGCTGGTGGCCTGCGGCGGCTCCGATGCCGAAACGCCGGCCACGGCAGCCGCGCCTGTCACGCAGCCTGCCCAGGCGGAGCGCCAGCTCCAGGTGAGCGGCGCGCTCGACCGGCCGGCCACGCTGACGATGACGCAACTGCGCGCCCTTCCCGCCGCGACCCAGACCGTGACCTATGGCAGCGGCAGTGGCACGCAAACCCACACCTACGTGGGAACGGCGCTGTGGAACCTGCTGGATGGCATGGGCATCCAGACCGATGCCGCGGTCAGGAACGATGTGCTCGGCAAGTACGTGCTGGCCACCGGCGCGGATGGCTACAAGGCGGTGTTCTCGCTCGGCGAGTTGAAGCCGGATGTCGGCAACCGGGCCAGCCAGGTGGTCTATAGCGAAACCGTGAATGGCGCCGCCGCCCCGCTGGCGGCCGACGGCCTGCTGCGCGCGACCGCGCCCGGCGACGGCAAGGGCGGACGCTACGTGTCCGGCCTGCTCCGGCTGGATGTCCGCGCCTCCGGCTCGGCGGTGGCGGGCACCGGCGGCGCGCCTTCCTCGCAGTTCGGCGTGACGGGCGCGGTGAAGCAGCCCGCCGCCTTCGACCTGGCCGCCCTGAAGGCGCTGCCGGCGGTGACGCGCACGGTGGGCGCCAGTACCTACACCGGCGTGAGCCTGTGGAGCCTGCTGAACACGGTCGGCCTGGCCACCAACCCCGCGGTGAAGAACGACGTGCTGGCCATGTATGTGGTGGCGACCGGCAGCGACGGCTACAAGGCCCTGATTTCGCTAGGCGAGATCGAGCCCGGCTTCGGTAACCAGCCGGACCTGATCGCCTATGAAATGGATGGCGCGCCGCTGACCACCAGCGGCTTTGCCCGGCTGGTGCTGCCCAACGATGGCAAGGCCGGGCGCTACGTGTCGAAACTCATCAGCCTGGAAGTGTTCGCGGCGCCGCCTGCCCAATAAGCGCAGGAAGGCACCGGAACAGGCTGGACACAGCCTCAGGCGCGGGTGGCCAGCAGCACGCTGGAAGCCTTGAAGATGGCGACGGCCGCGCCGCCTTCCACCAGCCCCAGGCTGGCCACGCTGTCGTTGGTGATGATGGCCACGATCTCGCCGCCCTGCTTCAGGCCGATGACGACCTCGGCATTGACCGCGCCGATCTTGATGCCCGACACCGTGCCCGCGATCTGGTTGCGGGCGGACAGCAGCATGTCCGGCTCGGGCACGCCCACGATCACGGACGACGCCTTGATCAGCGCAATGGCTTCCTTGCCCACGGCAAGCCCGAGCCGCTGCGTGCTGTCGCTGGTGATGGTGGCGACGATGTTCACGCCGCCGCCGATCTCGAGTTCGATCTCGTCGTGCACCGCGCCCTTGTTGATCGCGGTCACCTTGCCGCTCAGTTTGTTTCTTGCGCTGGTTTTCATCTTTGCCTCACCTTGTTCCATGCGCGGCCGCTGCCTGGCCGCAAGGGGCCGGCGCGGCTCCCGGGCAAGCGCCGGGGCCGAAGCCGGAAATGCATCGTACTCACGCATCTGATTGGCGGATCATACAGCGCCCATGGGCAGCGGGGGCAGCGGCCCGGTTGATAACCATGCTTGCCCGGTGGTGATGTCCGCCCTGTCCAACGCCCTGGGTCCGCTGCCCCTCGTTATATTCAATGGTATATTTCGCAAACCAACCGGGGAGCCGGGCGCTGCACGACGCCACCTTGCGCAACAGGAAACAGGCGGCGCCCTGCACCGTCCTTCCCGCCTGACTCGAGATACGCATGCACACGCCACCGTTTCGCCTTGCACGCGCCAATGCCATTGGGGCTGCGCTTGGCCAGCCGGCGCCGGCTGCCGGCTGTTGCGCGCCGGCCAGCCCGCAGTCCGGCACCGGCCGCCGGCGCACGCGGCTGGCGGAGCTGGACGCGCACCTGCACTGCTCCATCATCGGCACCTGCATGACGACCAGCGAGCTGCGCAAGCTGGTACCGCGCTTCATCGCGCTGGACCGCCAGCGCGCCAGCGACCTCGAGATCCATCATGAGGCGGTCAAGCTATCCAGCAACGGCGGCGAGGGCTGCAAGGCGCTGCAGAAGGCGCTGGACGAGCGGCATGCGCATGCGCTGCGCACTTTCAGCGCGGCCAGGGAGGCCGATGCCGTGCTGAAGCTGTGGCAGGACGCCGTCGCCAGCGGCGATATCCCACCGGCCTACTGGGCCGTGATGACCCACCCCGATGCGACCACCGCCGTGCGCCAGGCCGCGTTCGGCGAGGTGCATATGCTGTCGCACCTGGTGGGCGCCGCCAACCGTGCCGACATCCGGCGGCTGATCGCGCTGGAGGAAGAGCACGCCGCGCTGCGCGACAAGCTCGAGCGCCAGCAGGAACGCCTGCGGGAAATGAGCACGCGCCACCAAGCGGAAATGCGGCAGACGCGCGACCGGCTCAGCCAGCTGGCCGCACGCGCGCAACGGATGGCAGGCACGCCGGACGGGCATGCAGACGCGCAGGCGCTGCGCGAGGCGCTGGCCTCCCGCGAGGCGGACCTCGCCTTGCAGGCCGGCCGGCGCGAAGCCGCGGAACTGCGTGCCGTGCGCGCGCAAGAGCAAGCACAGGACATGCGCACGCAGCTCGACGATGCGCTCGCCCAGCTCACGGCCAGCCGCGCCGAGGCCGAGGCGATGGAGCACCTGATGCTGCCCGCCGCCGCGCGCGATGAAGCGCGGTATCCGGGACTGCGCCGGCTGCATGGGAAACGCATCGTCTACGTCGGCGGGCGCCCTGGCTCCAACCACACGCTCAAAGCGCTGGTGGCGTCCACCGGCGGCCATCTGGTGGTGCACGATGGCGGCATCGAAGACCGCAAGGGCCTGCTGGCCGCCGCCGTGGCACGCGCGGATATGGTGGTCTTTCCGGTCGACTGCATCGACCATGACTCGGTCAGCATGCTCAAGCGCGTCTGCGATCGTCACCAGGTGGCCTACTACCCCTTGCGGACCGCCAGCGTGGCCAGCTTCGTCGAGTTGACGGCACGGGTCGGCATGACGCTGCCGGCCCCGGATACGGTGGCCAGCGGCGGCTGAACCTCGCGCAGGCGGGGTCTCGCGGCCCCGGGGCTCGTCAAGCGCGGCGCGATTTCCCATTGCCCGCGCCGGGCACGCCGCCCGCCACCGGCAGCTCGAAGCAGAACGTCGCCCCCGCGCCGGCGCGCTCCACCAGCCGGATCTGGCTGCAGTGCAGCTGCAGCATGCGCTGCACGATCAGCAGGCCCAGTCCGCCCGCGCGGTGCGCGCCGCCCGAGCTGAACGGGCGCTGGAACAGGCTGTCGCGCAGCGCCGCCGGAATGCCCGGCCCGGTATCGCTGACGGTGACCGATACCTTGCCGTCGTGGCAGGCCAGGTCGACATCGATGGCGCCTTCGGCCGGCGTATGGCGGATCGCGTTGTCGAGCAGGTTGGTCAGCACGCGCTCGATCATGCCGAGGTCGGCGGTGACGGTGGGCATGCGCTGCGGAATGCCGGCGCGCAGTTGCACATGCCGCGCCTCCGCCGGCAGCTCGAACTTCTGGAACACGTCCTGCACCAGGTCCACCAGCGAGAAGTCCTCCAGCGCCGGCTGCACGATGCCATGCTCGAGCCGGGCCAGCTCGAAGAGCGACTGCGCCAGGCGGCCCACCTTGACGCTTTGCGCCAGCGCGATGGCCAGGTAGCGCTGGCGTTCGGCCTCGCTCAGCGCGCCGGCCTTCAGCGACAGCGTCTCCAGGTAGCCATGGAGCGAGGTCAGCGGCGTACGCAGGTCATGGGAGATATTGGCGACCAGTTCCCGCCGCTCCTGGTCCTGCCGGGTCAGCGCGCGCCATTGCTCGGCGATGCGCTCGGCCATCTGCGCGAAGGCGGCTTCGAGCGCGGCGATCTCGTCGCGCTGGCTCGCGGACGGCGGCCTTTGCACAGGCGGCACGCGCGGCTGCGTATCCGGCGCGCCGTCCGCATTGAACCGGCGCATCGCCTCGGTCAGGCGGCGCAGCGGCCGGGTGATCAGGCCGAACGCCATCAGCCCCGCGAGCAGGCCAAGCAGCGCTACCAGCGCCATCGACCACAGCGTCGTGCGCAGCACGGAATTGGCCGATGCCCGCGCCGCCAGCTGGTCGTGCGCCTCGCCCATCAGCACCACGTAGATATACCCGGCGGGCTCCGCGCCGCCCACGCGCAGCGGCGCCGCGCTGAACACCTTGCGCCCGCTCGCGCTGCGCGGATCGTCCCCCAGGATGGGCAGCGGCTCGCCGTCGAGAAGGCGCCGCACCGGCCGCAGGTCCACCTGCTGGCGCAACAGGTGGCCGGCCGGCGCGTCGTGCCCCTGGATGCGGCCCTGGCGGTCCAGCAGGTAGACCTCGACGCTGGGGTTCACCACCATCAACTGGCCGAACAGCCGGCGCAAGGCGTCCGGCTTCAGCCCGTTGGCGTCCATCAGCGCAGCATTGCGCGCGATGCTGCCGGCGAGCCCGCGCGACAGGTCCTGGATGACCTCCTTCTCGCGCATGTCGTTGGAGCGCACCTGCAGCCAGGCAGAGGCGCCGCAGCAGGCTAGCAGCAGCACGGAAAACACGATCGACAGCCGCTGCGTCAGGCTGAGGTCCGGATTCAGCTTCATCTTCAGGCCCAGGTTCACGGTACGTCCCCTTGCGCCGCCGGCCCCGCGGCGAGCTTGTAGCCATGCCCCCATACGGTCAGGATGCGGCTGGGTTGCGCCGGGTCGGCTTCGATCTTGGTGCGCAGCCGGTTGATATGGGTGTTGACCGTATGCTCGTAGCCCTCGTGCTGGTAGCCCCAGACGGCATTCAGCAGGTCCATGCGCGAGAACACCTTGCCCGGATGCCGGGCGAAGAAATACAGCAGGTCGAATTCGCGCGGCGTCAGCTCGATGCGCCGCCCGTCCACGGCGGCCTCGCGCGTCAGCGGATCGATCGACAGGCCGCCAAGCTCCAGGCTGCCCGCGTCGACCCGCAGGTCCTTGGCCATCGCATCGACGCGCCGCAGCAGCGCCTTCACCCGCGCCACCAGTTCGAGCACCGAGAACGGCTTGGCAAGGTAGTCGTCGGCGCCAAGCTCCAGGCCGAGGATGCGGTGCACCTCGCTGGAACGCGCGCTGGTGATGATGATCGGCGTGTAGCGCGTCATCGCGCGGGCGCGCCGGCAGATTTCCAGGCCATCGACGCCGGGCAGCATCAGGTCGAGTATCAGCGCGTCCCAGCCGCCCTGCTCCAGCAGCCGCAGGCCTTCGTTGCCATCGGCGCTGTGCACGACTTCATAGCGCTCGTCGCGCAGGTGCAGGCTCAGTACGTTGGCGATGTCGACGTCGTCTTCGACGATCAGGATGCGCTTGGGGTGATCCATTGTTTCCAGGCCTTCGGCGCGAGCATGGCCCGCGCGTGACAGAGGAAGCCGCGAGCGTCGCGGCTGCGTAGCTATTGTGCAAAACTTTGAGACGCCGAGTTATCACATTTAATTTAACCTTTTGTGAGGACTCCGGGACCGCCCCAGCCATACGATGCGCCATCGATCCATCGCACCGGTCTCCCCCAACGATCCGGCGCATGCAGGCAAGGAGCACATCATGAGAAGCCGAAGGCGCTTTCTGGTATCGGGCGGTGCCGCCGTGGCGGCCATCGCCGCCGCGACGGGATGGCGCGCGCTGGCCGCCGGCCAGGCTAACGCCGGCAAGCCGGCCGAGACCTTCGAAGTGGTCAGATCCGACGAGCAATGGCGCAAGCTGCTGACCCCGGCACAGTACAGCGTGCTGCGCCAGGAGGGCACGGAGCGGCCCTACAGCAGCCCGCTGAACGACGAGCACCGCGCCGGCGTATTCGCCTGCGCGGGATGCCAGCTGGATCTCTTCTCGTCGCGCACGAAGTTCGACAGCCGCACCGGCTGGCCCAGCTTCTGGGCGCCGCTGGACAACGCGGTGGCAACCCGCCAGGACCGGTCCTTCGGCATGACGCGCACGGAGGTGCACTGCCGGCGCTGCGGCGGCCACCTGGGCCACCTGTTCGACGACGGACCCAAACCCACCGGGCTGCGCTACTGCATGAACGGCCTGGCGATGACCTTCAGGCCGCAGGCCGCGTGAGCCCACGCCGGCCCCGTCTTTTTCAAGAACCATACAGGGAATCCCATGCTCCTCATCTTCCTTGCCTATCTTGGCGGCGCGCTCACCATCCTCAGCCCGTGCATCCTGCCCGTGCTGCCCTTCGTGTTCGCGCGGGCCGACCAGCCCTTTGCGCGCAGCGGCCTGCCGCTGCTGGCCGGCATGGCCCTGACCTTCGCGGCGGTGGCAACGCTGGCCGCGGTCGGCGGCGGCTGGGTGACCCAGGCCAACCAGTACGGCCGCTGGCTGGCGATCGCCCTGCTCGCCGTGTTCGGCCTGACGCTGCTGCTGCCGCGCTTCGCCGAGCGGCTGATGCATCCGCTGGTGAGCGCCGGCAGCCGGCTCTCCGCCTTTGCCC
Source organism: Cupriavidus sp. 96C5-1 (assembly GCF_057798855.1). Taxonomy (NCBI): domain Bacteria; kingdom Pseudomonadati; phylum Pseudomonadota; class Betaproteobacteria; order Burkholderiales; family Burkholderiaceae; genus Cupriavidus; species Cupriavidus sp. 96C5-1. The sequence goes on from NZ_JBYOJU010000010.1 coordinate 181,484, forward strand.
AGGCCAATGACCATGGCGATGGCAAGCCGGCCGGCCCGGGCGCGTCGTTCCTGCTCGGCATCGCCACCGGCCTGCTGTGGGCCCCGTGCGCCGGCCCCATCCTCGGCCTGGTGCTGACCGGCGCGGCGCTGCGTGGCGCCAGCGTTGGCACCACGCTGCTGCTGGCCGCCTACGCGGCCGGCGCGGCAACCTCGCTGGCGGTAGCGTTGCTGATCGGCGGCCGGGTCTTCACCGCGATGAAGCGCTCGCTCGGCGCGGGAGAATGGATCCGGCGCGGGATCGGCGCGGCCATGCTGCTTGGCGTGCTCGCGATCGGGCTGGGACTGGACACCGGTGTGCTGGCCCGCATTTCGACGGTAGCCACCGGCGGCATCGAGCAGCACCTGGTGGACCGGCTGTCGGGCACCCCCGGGGCCATGACCGGTGCCACGGCTGGGGCCGGCAATGCCAACGCCATGCTGGCCGCGTCGTCCGGCGCGATGATGCGGGCCGGCGGCACCTCAGCCGCCGGCGGCGGGGCGGCAGCGCTCCCCGTGGAAGGCCAGCTGCCCGCGCTGGCGGGCGCCGTGCAATGGCTGAACTCGCCGCCGCTCACGGCGGAAGGCTTGCGCGGCAAGGTCGTGCTGGTCGACTTCTGGACCTACTCGTGCATCAACTGCCTGCGCACCCTGCCCTATGTGAAGGCGTGGGCGCAGAAATACCGCGACCAGGGGCTGGTGGTGATCGGCGTGCACGCGCCGGAGTTCGCCTTCGAGCGCAATATCGATAACGTGAAGAAGGCCACGCGCGAGCTAGGCATCGACTATCCCGTCGCCATCGACAACAACTACGCGATCTGGCGCGCCTTCAACAACCAGTACTGGCCAGCGCACTATTTCATCGACGCACAGGGGCGCATCCGCCATCACCATTTCGGCGAAGGCGAGTATGCTGAATCGGAGAAGGTGATCCAGCAACTGCTGGCCGAAGCCGGCCACACCGGTGCCGCGAAGGTCGCCATCGGCCTGGGCGGTGCCGGCGTGCAGGGCGTACAGATGGCCGCCGGCAAGGCCGGGGTCGAATCCGGCGAAACCTACATTGGCTACGAGCGCGCAGAGAACTTCGCCTCCCCGGGCGGCGAGGCGCGCGACCGGCCGCACGCCTACACGGCGCCCGCGCGGCCCGCGCTCAACGACTGGGGCCTGGCCGGCACCTGGCAGGTGGGCGCCGAGCACGCCACGCTCGCCGTGGAAGGCGGCCGCATCGTCTACCGCTTTCACGCCCGCGACCTGCACCTGGTGCTCGGGCCAGGCAAGGACGGCAGGCCGGTACGGTTCCGCGTCAGCATCGACGGCGCCGCGCCGGGCGACGCGCGCGGTACCGACGTGGCGGCGGACGGCAGCGGGCAGGTCACGGAACAGCGGCTCTATCAACTGGTGCGGCAGACCGGCAAGGTGGCGGACCGCACCTTCGCCATCGAGTTCCTGGACCCCGGCGTCGAGGCTTATGCGTTCACCTTTGGTTGAATGCGAGCGGCAGCAACAGACCAAGGCACGGTTCACTTCACTGCAAACAGTTCAAGGACAAGGACGGTCGATCATGACAACGCACACGCCAAACGGGTCATCCTGGTGGGCCCGCCCGGCCACCGTGAAACTCGCCGGCCTGATCGTGCTGGCGGCGGGCCTGCTGGCCTGGCAGCACGCGGCGAACCCGGCGGAAGACGCCGTCAGGATTCCGGCGCCCGCGCTGGACGAAAAGGTGGCTACCGTACAAACCGAGACCGCCGTGTTTGCCGGAGGCTGCTTCTGGGGCGTGCAGGGCGTGTTCCAGCATGTACGCGGCGTCAAGTCGGCGACCTCGGGCTATGCCGGCGGCACCGCCGCCACCGCGCAGTACGAGACGGTCAGCGGCGGCAACACCGGACATGCCGAGTCGGTACAGGTCACCTTCGATCCGGCACAGGTCACGTATGGCCGCCTGCTGCAGGTCTTCTTCTCGGTCGCGCACAATCCGACCCAGCTCAACTATCAGGGCCCCGACCACGGCACGCAGTACCGCTCGGCCGTGTTCCCCCTCACGCCGGAGCAGCGCAGCATCGCCCAGGCGTATATCGCGCAATTGGGCAAGGCCCATGTCTTCTCCGGCCCGATCGTCACCCGCGTCGAGGACTACAAGGGCTTCTATCCAGCGGAAAATTACCATCAGAACTTCCTGACGCTGCATCCCGCCCACCCGTACATCGTCATCAACGACCTGCCGAAGATCGGCTATCTGAAGCATATGTTCCCCGACCTGTATCGCAATGATCCGGTGCTGCTGAAGGTGGCGGGGTCGTGAGGGCGGGGGCGGGACGTCGCTGAGCGGGCAGCTCGGGCCGGTTCGCGCGTCGATGCGTGCTGTTTGCGTCACTTATACCACCAGGATTGCACACGATTTCACCTCCAGCGCCTGGGATCGATGGGAAGCACTGTCCGGCCACCTGTATGCGTCGCCCCCAGCCGCACGCACAAAGCTTGCGTTTTGCGATTGCAAAGCGGAAAAGCCGGGCCGGTTAAGCCCCCCGAAAGCAAAATCAGGCAAAATTCGGTGGTTGCTGCCGGTCTGCGACCCAGCCGGCGGCATTTCCCAACCCTTGTTGACCCTGAGAGAAGCAATGAGTACCCAGCAATCTACCATCATCTATACCCTGACAGACGAAGCTCCGCTGCTGGCGACCAGTGCCTTCCTGCCCATCATCCGCACCTTCACCGCGCCGGCCGGCATCAACGTCGCCACCAGCGACATCTCGGTGGCAGGGCGCATCCTGGGCGAGTTCCCCGAATTCCTGACCGAAGCGCAACGGGTGCCCGACAACCTCGCCGAACTCGGCCGCCTGACCCTGCTGCCGGACACCAACATCATCAAGCTGCCGAATATCAGCGCCTCCGTGCACCAGTTGGTCAGCGCGATCAAGGAACTCCAGGGCAAGGGCTACAACGTGCCGGACTTCCCCGAAGACCCGAAGACCGACGCCGAGAAGGCCATCCGCCAGCGTTACTCCAAGTGCCTGGGCAGCGCCGTGAACCCGGTGCTGCGCGAGGGCAACTCGGACCGCCGCGCGCCCGCCGCCGTCAAGAACTACGCACGCAAGAACCCGCACAGCATGGGCGAGTGGAGCATGGCTTCGCGCACCCACGTGGCCCACATGAAGCACGGCGACTTCTACCACGGCGAGAAGTCCATGACGGTCGAGAAGGCCCGCGACGTGAAGATGGAGCTGGTCACCAAGAGCGGCAAGACCATCGTCCTCAAGCCCAAGGTGTCGCTGCTGGACGGCGAGATCATCGACAGCATGTTCATGAGCAAGAAGGCGCTGTGCGACTTCTATGAAGAGCAGATGGAAGACGCTCGCAAGACCGGCGTGATGCTGTCGCTGCACGTGAAGGCCACCATGATGAAGGTCTCGCACCCCATCGTGTTCGGCCACGCGGTCAAGATCTTCTACAAGGAAGCCTTCGCCAAGCACGGCGCGCTGTTCGACGAGCTGGGCGTGAACGTCAACAACGGCCTGGTCAACCTGTACGACAAGCTGGAATCCCTGCCCAGCTCCAAGCGCGAAGAGATCATCCGCGACATGCACGCCTGCCACGAGCACCGTCCCGAGCTGGCAATGGTGGACTCGGCCAAGGGCATCTCCAACCTGCACGCGCCCAACGACGTGATCGTGGACGCCTCGATGCCGGCCATGATCCGCATCGGCGGCAAGATGTGGGGCGCCGACGGCCGTCCGAAGGACACCAAGGCCGTGATCCCGGAGAGCACCTTCGCCCGCATCTACCAGGAGATCATCAACTTCTGCAAGACCAACGGCAACTTCGATCCGGTCACCATGGGCACCGTGCCCAACGTCGGCCTGATGGCCCAGCAAGCCGAGGAGTACGGCTCGCACGACAAGACCTTTGAAGTCCCCGAAGCCGGCGAAGCCCGCATCGTCGACATCGCCACCGGCGAAGTGCTGCTGGTGCAGAACGTGGAAGAAGGCGACATCTGGCGCATGTGCCAGGTCAAGGACGCGCCGATCCGCGACTGGGTCAAGCTGGCCGTCACCCGCGCCCGCAACTCCGGCATGCCGGCCATTTTCTGGCTGGACCCGTACCGCCCGCACGAAGCCGAGGTCATCAAGAAGGTCGAGACCTACCTGAAGGACCACGACACCACCGGCCTGGACATCCAGATCATGTCGCAGGTGCGCGCTATGCGCTACACGCTGGAGCGCGTCATCCGCGGCCTGGACACCATCTCGGTCACCGGCAACATCCTGCGCGACTACCTGACCGACCTGTTCCCCATCATGGAACTGGGCACCAGCGCCAAGATGCTCTCCATCGTTCCCCTGATGGCAGGCGGCGGCATGTACGAAACCGGTGCCGGCGGCTCGGCGCCCAAGCACGTCAAGCAGCTGGTGGAAGAAAACCACCTGCGCTGGGACTCGCTGGGTGAGTTCCTGGCGCTGGCGGTATCGCTGGAAGACCTGGGCATCAAGACCGGCAACGGCCGCGCCAAGATCCTGGCCAAGACGCTGGACGCCGCCACCGGCCAGCTGCTGGAGAACAACAAGAACCCGTCGCCCAAGACCGGTCAGCTGGACAACCGCGGCAGCCAGTTCTACCTGGCCATGTACTGGGCGCAGGAACTGGCGGCGCAAACCGACGACGCGGCCCTGGCCGCGCAGTTCGCGCCGCTGGCCAAGCAACTGACCGACAGCGAGCAGGCCATCGTGGCCGAGCTGTCGGCGGTGCAAGGCCAGGCAGCGGACATCGGCGGCTACTACAAGCCCGACTTCGACAAGCTGGACAGCGTGATGCGTCCGAGCAAGACGCTGAACGCGGCACTGGCGGCTGTCCGGGCTTAAGCAGGCCCAGCCGCCTTGCGGGTCAAGGCGGCTCTTCTTTCTTCTTGTTTCTTGTTGCCCGCCCGTCAAGCGAGACACCTCGCTTCGGGCCGGCGCCCTTCCCCCCAACCGCAGTTACCGTGCCGAGTCGCGCCAGCCTGCGGATTGCGCCAACGCGTTCTGCACCACGCACGCAAGGTCGGAAATCACCGAAGCGGTCTCCTCCATCAGCACGACCGCGGCCGACACCATATGCTGGCTATCGGGCGACCCGCCATCCTGGGCGCACGCGCCCAGGATGGCAACCTGCCGCTGGATCAGCCAGGCTATCGGCTATCCGGCCGGTCAGGCAAACAGCCCCATCGAGGCAATGCCGGCAACCAGCAGCAGAGGAAAGGCCCAATATTGCATCGGGATCCAGAACAGCGTGTGGCGCTTGCGCAGTTCCACGGACTGCCCGGTGGCCGGATCGACCAGGGTGCGGCCGGGACGGGAGTTGAGGTGCCTGCCGAGATAGAAAACCGCCGCCGCGGACATGAACAGTGCGGCGACGACGGCCGCGAGGTTCGACAGATTCACCACGGCGCTCAGGAAGCTCATGACGAGCACGCAAAGCAGGGGCACGATCACAACCAGAAAACCTAAACCTTGCCAAATCAGGAACATCGGGTACTCCGGTTACATGGACAAAAAAGGAACGCATGCCGGATCAGGGCATGGGCGCCGGATTATATCGATGAGACCGATTGGGCACAATTTAGATTTCAGACAGGCCAGACAGGCCGCGACGGGACGTTTCAGCCCGTACGCAATGCCATATCCAGCGCAGCCATCGGCGGCTCGATCATGGCCAGGAGACGGGCCCGGCTAACGCCGTCCCGAGCCTGCACCGAAAGCCCATGCAGAAGCGTGGCGTAGTCATCCCCTGCTTCTCCGCTTACCTGGCAACCGGGGAGGACGGTGCATCGCCTTGCGTTTCGCCGTTGCAGGCGCAGCGGCTGGACCGGCTGCCGCCGGCATCGATCCTGGTCTGCGGGTACGACCCGCTGCGCCAAGCCTTGCGCGGCAACGGCCCCTGATGCCGGCCGGCGGCCTGCGCGCCCCGGCGTTTGACAGCAAGCGCCGGCCCACAAGATACTGGGTCCTGCTCTATTGTCCTGAAGGAGGATCGCATGAAATACCGGATCGCCGGATCGCTCGCGCGGCCATCCCGGACCGGCTGCGAAGCCAGCCCGACCGGCAACGGCAAGGCGGGGGGCATGGCATGAGCAAGGCCTCCCTGGACGAACACGCCGCCGGATCCGGACGCAGATCCGCAAGCAAGGCCTACAAGCACGAGCTGCGGCGCCTGCAGGTCGAACTCGTCAAGCTGCAGCGGCAAGTGATCTCGTCCAACGACAAGATCCTTGTCATTCTCGAAGGCCGCGACGCGGCGGGCAAGGATGGCGCGATCAAACGCATCGTCCAGCACCTGAGCCCGCGCGAAGTCCGCGTCGTCGCGCTCGGCAAGCCCTCCGACCGCGATCAGTCCGCCTGGTACTTCCAGCGCTACGTGGCGCAACTGCCGGTATGCCAGGAACTGGTGCTGTTCAACCGCAGCTGGTACAACCGCGCCGGCGTGGAACGGGTGATGGGATTCTGCACCGAGGCCGAGCACGAGGACTTCATGAATTCGGTGGTCGACTTCGAGATGCTGCTGGCGGGCTCCGGCATCAGGCTCATCAAGTATTACCTCGACATCAGCAAGGATGAGCAACGGCGGCGCCTGAAGGACCGCGCAACGGATCCGCTCAAGCAATGGAAGATCAGCCCGATCGACGAACAGGCAATCCATTACTGGAAGCAATACAGCGCGGCCCGCAACGAGATGCTGACCCGCACCAGCACACCGGGGACCCCCTGGCGGGTAGTGCGAACCGACAACAAGCGCGAAGCCCGGCTCAATATCATCCGCGACCTGCTCGGGCAGCTGCAGTACAAGGGCAAGGACGAAGCGCTGACGCGAGCCGACCGGGAAGTTGTCTTCCCTTTCCATACCGCGTGCATCGAGTCCGGCGGGCTCGCGCCGTAGCGGGTCCCGGGCCGGCAGGCGGCGCCAGACTGCCGAAGGCTGCGCGCGCCGCCAGGGCGGATGAAATCATTCCATCGTGAAGCTGCCGTCCCTGGCCAGTTGCCGGTACCGCGTTAGCTCTGCATGGACGCGCCTGCGAAATTCCTCCGCATTGCCGGCGAGGACGATAATCGATTGCCGGCGGAACGCCTCCTCGACGCGGGGCTCGCGCAGGACCGCCTGCAGGTCCTCCTGCAGGCGCTGCAACGTCGTGCGCGGCGTGCCGGACGGGGCGGCTAGGCCAAACCAGAACGCGCCGCCCAGGTCCCCGATGCCGACTTCGCCAAAGGTGGGGACGGCCGGATACGCCGGCAACCGTTGCGCGGTGCTGATGGCGAGCGGCCGCAGCATGCCCGCGCCGATGAACGGCCGGACAACGCCGACGGGATCGAAACTCAGGTCGATCTGCCCGTTGACCACATCGGCCAGCACTTGGGTACTGCCCCGGTATTGCACTGGCGTGATGTCCACCTGGAAATCCGCGGCGATGATGGCGCCGATCAGGTGGGGGGCGGTGCCCACGCCGGTAGTGCCATAAGTCAGCGCGCCCGGCCGGGCCCGCGCGCGCGCCAGCAGATCCTGGAACGAGCCGATGCCGGAGTCCGTGCGCGAGGAGATCATCACCGGCGTCTCCGCGACGAGGCCGACCGGCGCCCAGATGCCTTCGGCGGCGATGGACAGATGGGGCCGAAGGGCAGGCAGCATGCTGAACGTGGTGGAACTGCCGAGCAGGAGCGTGTATCCGTCGGGGCGCGCCTTTGCGACGTGCGCTGCCGCGATCATGGTGGAAGCACCCGGCCGGTTGTCCACGATCACGGGCTGCCCCAGCCTGGCCTGCAGGCTGCCGGCGATCACGCGGGCGATCACATCGGTGACGCCGCCCGCGCTGAAGGGAACCACAAGGCGCACGGGCCGCTGGGGATAGGCGTCCGCAAAAGCGCAGCCGCTGAACGCAGCAAGGAAAGCCAGAACCGCGCCGATGCCGGTCCGGCGAATGGGCATCATGGAAAACAGCATCATTATCGTGACTCCACCCGGCCGCCCCGGCCATCCATCCCTGCCCTGCACACATCCACTCCCTTTTCCGTTACGCCATGCGGCCCCCCCATTTTCCTACGCACCAGGACCTGAGCGCATTGCGCTACCGCAACCGGCGAGAAAACGGCATCCTGCGCCGCAGGATAGAAATATGGCGAAAGCAGCAGATGGGCAGTTTTCCCCACAAAAAATTGTTGCGAAACTTGTATTTGTTTTGTTACGCTTCGCTCGGTCACAACGATGGGTTCTCCCAAATGGACAGTTGTTCTAGTTGGCCTTCGGCCAAACTCTGAACGGCTAGGCAAGTCCAGGCGATTCCTCGCCGCTGCCTAGCCGATACCGGCGGGCGGTGGTCTCTTGTGCGGTTCTCCGTGCGAGCCATTCCCCTTTTATGTGTTGTTTTATTCCGGCGATTCGTGCGCCGTGGCAGGCAGGCGTTCGCCCGTTCCATGGATGCCGGCTGCCTGAAGCCATCGCACGCGCGCGGGAGATCGTCCCAACACCGAGACTGTTCGAGCAAAGCACTGCAGTGAATGAAGCCGGCGCGGTGGGACATTTGGGTGTGGGACGGTCTGTTTCTGGGAAACCGCCAGGCTCAGCCCTCCATTTTCAATGGAATGTGATGCTTTGAACATTTAGTCATTATTTTCTGTGCAGGAAATCATGAATAACTGTCGCCGTGTTTAAGTCGCACTTGAATTGGTTGACAGGGGATTCCCTATATTGACGGCATCTTGCCCTGAGTGAAAGGCGTCTTGAAATGAAGCTGAAAGAATCGGCTGTCATAAATGCGTCCACCGTATGTGGGAGTATTTGTGTATAAAAAGCGAAATTGGGAAGACGTTGGTATCGCCGTGATGCTGATCTGCGCCACCGGGCTGGCCTGGGGCGTGGACCTGAGCGGAGATACCAATCCCGTACCTCTGGCACCGGCCGTACCGGCAACCAGGAAGCCCGCGCCGGCCGGCGAGAAGCCGCCCGCCAGCGGGTGGAACAAGCCGGTTGCGGCGGCGCAGGGTACCGGCACGTCCACCGCCCCGGCCCCGGCCGCGGCCTTGAGCCCCGAGGAGAAGACCAAGGGCCTGGTCGGGCCCGGCTTTTCCCTGTGGGAGCTGTCCGAGGAACTGCGCGCCAACAATCCGCAGCTGATCCAGGCACGCTCGCTCTATATGGCGGCCAAGGCCATCGTCCCGCAGATCGCCGCGCCCAACAATCCGCAGGTCGGCTTCATCTGGGGCAACCTGCCCAAGAACAGCCCGCTGGCACTGGCCCGCGCGGAGTCCTTCAGCTATACCCTCACCCAGTCCTTCCCCTTCCCCGGCAAGAAGGCCCTGGCCGCCGATATCGCCAACACCCAGGCCGAGTCGATCGACGCCCAGCGCGACGCCCTGTACCTCCAGCTTTACGCCCAGCTCAGCACCACCTACTTCCAGGCCCTCGCGCAAAAGGCCCAGCTCGACGTGCTGCGCCTTAACCTCAAGCGCCTCGAGCAGGTCAAGCAGGTCGCCCGCATCCGCTACGCCAACAATGCCGCCGGCTATGTCGACTACCTCAACGCCCAGGTCGCCCAGAGCAGCGCACAGAACGATATGTTCGGCCTGGAGCGCCAGTACGACAACGCGCTCAAGTCCATCAACACCCTGATCGGCAAGAACCCCGAGTTCCCCCTCGAGCTGCGCCCCGACGCCAGCGCCGCGCGCCTGCCCCCCACGCCCCTGCCCGAGCTGGAAGACATGGCCCTGCGCGAGCACCCCAATGTGCGCGCCTCGCGCTTCCAGGTCGAAGCCGCCGAGAAGGGCGTGCGCCTGGCCCGCAAGGCCTACCTGCCCGACTTCCAGATCATCGGCACCTTCAACGGCAACAACCCCCCGCTGGGCTTCAAGCCCGCCAGCTACGGCATCGAGTTCGACATCATCATCCCGCTGTTCTTCTTCACCAAGGAGAAGTACGGCGTCGATGAAGCGGTCGCCAACAAGGTGGCCTCCGACGCCAACGACCAGTCGGTGCGCCAGCAGACCCTGCTGGCCGTCGATACCGCGCACAACAACCTGCGCCAGTCGGTCAACCAGGCCGAGTTCCTGCGCCAGCGCCAGTTGCCCGAGGCGATGACGGCCTACAAGATGGCCTTCACCAACTACGCCAACAACAACGCCGATTTCACCGATCTGCTCACCGCCAGCTCCGCGCTCAAGAACGCCGAACTGGCCGTGACGCAAGCCGAGTCCGAGGCTCGCCAGGCGTACTACACGCTGGCCGCCGCGGTGGGACGAGACAAATTCTGACGGCCGCGAGGCCTTGAACCTATGAACAAGAATCTGATGATCGGCGCCGGCTTCGTGGTGGTCCTCGCCGGCGGTATCTGGGGCGGCAAGTACTGGGCCCAGGCGCAACAACCGCAACAGGCACAGCCGGCCGGCATACCGCTCGCCAAGGCCCCGGCCGCCAAGCCGCGCCGCGTGCCTTCCCGGCTGACCCTGCCCGAGGGCGGCTTCGACCCGAACGCGGTCAAGTCCGCGGTGTTCAATATGCAGACCGTCGCGGTCGACATGCCCACCCCCGGCAAGCTCGCCTATAACGTTCAGCAGGCCAAGCTGGCCTCGGCCCGCGTGGCCGGCCGCGTCGAGCGCATCCTGGTCTACGAGGGCGCCGTGGTGCGCCCCGGCCAGCCGCTGGCCGAACTGTACTCGCCCGAGTACATCGCCGCGCAGAACGAATACCTGCTCTCGCACAACGCCTATCACACCCTGAGCGGCAGCGGCCTGAAGGAACTGGTGGACGACGCCAGGCTCACCATGCAGTCGTCGGAGAACAAGCTGCGCGTGCTGGGCGCCACCCCTGAGGACATCGCCCGCATCCGCGAGCGCGGTACCGCCTCCGATACGCTGACCCTGCGCGCGCCGATCGGCGGCACCATCGTCAAGCGCGACATGGACCCGGGCTCCTACCTGAACGTCGGCGATTCGCTGATGAGCATCATCGACACCCGCTCGATCTGGTTCACCGGCAATCTCTACGAGAACGACATCAGGAACGTGCGCCTGGGCCAGACCATCGAGATCGAGACCCCGGCCTACCCGGGACGCCGCTACCGCGGGCGCGTCAGCTTTATCGCCCCCAACGTCGACGCCGACACCCACACCCTGCAGGTGCGCTGCGACGTGCCCAACCCGGACGGCACGCTCAAGCCCGAGATGTACGCCACCGCGCGCATCGTCACCGGCACCGCGCAGGCGCTGGTGGTGCCCCAGTCGGCCATCGTCAAGGACCAGGGCAAGCTCTACCTGATGACCCAGCCCGACGACAAGCACATCGAGCGCGTGGCGGTGCAGGGCACCCCCCGCAGCGACGGCACCTTCCAGGTCACCGAGGGCGCGCCCGCGGGCGCGCCGGTTCGCGTGGTGACGCAGGGCGGCATGCTGCTCAACGAAATGCTGCTCAAGCAGGAGGCCTGAGATGGTCTTCTCGCCCATCAGAAGTATCCTCAAGCGGCGCCTGGTCATCGTCTTCCTGGCCCTCGGCCTGCTGGCGGCCGGCGTGCTGAGCTTCCTGCGGCTGCCGCTGCAGGCCTATCCCGGCGTGGCGCCGGTCACGGTACAGGCCATCACGCAGTGGCCCGGCCGCAGCACCGTGGAGGTCGAGCAGCAGATCACCATTCCCGTGGAGAACGCGCTGGCCAGCGTGCCGGACGTGCAGTCCTTCCGCTCGGTCTCGCTGTTCGGGCT